>CAMCTH010000599.1 GCA_945877965.1 Planctomicrobium piriforme
AGATCGTCGACGGTCGTGAGAAAGAGTTGTGGAAGCAGAAGCGATCGTTCTTGTCGCATCTCTATTATTTTCAAGACACGTTCGGCCAAGGGCGGACGCCGTTTACGCGCGGGCCGTTCACGCATGGGTACTCGTACGAGCACTCACCCAGTTACAACCTTCCCTCGATGCCGACGCGGTTTCGCTACATCGGCGTAGAAACGCCGCGCTACAAAGAACCCAAGGATCATCCCGAGTACTGGGACTATCCGGTCGAGCAGCCGTTTCCGATCGCCCATCGCAAGGGAATCCTGACGCACCCGGCTTGGCTCATCGCGCACTCGAGCAACTTCCACACCGACCCGATTCGCCGGGGACGCTGGATTCGCGAGAAGCTGCTGGCGGGACGCGTCCCCGACGTGCCGATCACCGTCGATGCGCAAGTGCCCGATGATCCGCACAAGACCTTGCGCGAACGCGTGGAAGGCGTGACGCACAAGAACGAATGCTGGAAGTGTCACCAGCAGATGAATCCGCTCGGCTTTGCCTTCGAGAGCTTCGACGATTTCGGACGCTATCGGACTGAGGAAAGTCTCGAGCATCCGGAGACTCTCATTCGCCCGGCCTCCCCCGGACGCGACGCCGCCGACGTGTATAAGACAAGCCCGATCGACACTCGCGGCAACTTGACCGGCACGGGCGATCCGCAACTCGACGGCGACGTGAAAGATGCGTTCGAGTTAATCGACCGACTGGCGCGCTCCGAGCGAGTCCGGCAGTCGATCATTCGCCATGCTTTCCGCTTTTTCCTGGGGCGCAACGAAATGCCCTCGGATTCGCGCACGTTGATCGAGGCCGATCAGGCTTATGTTTCCAGCGGCGGCAGCTTCCAGGCCGTCGTCGCGTCGCTCTTAACTTCCGACTCCTTCATCTATCGCAAACCGATTCAGGACACGCCATGACGCTGACACGAAGGGATTTCACCCGTCGGACTCTGTTGGGGGCGAGCGCCCTCGCGATGTTGCCGCAGTCGTCGTTCGCCGAACCTGCGGCGAGCACGCCGCCGATGCGGTTTATCTTCATGCATCGCGGCAACGGCTTGTTCCCGCGCGTGATGGTCCCCCCGACGTTCTCGAAAGAGTTGCAGGACAAGGAACAGAAAAAGGTCGCCTTCGAAGCGGATCTGGACCGACACGAGTTGCCCGAGTGGCTGAAGCCGCTGACGGCGCACAAGGCGAATCTCACGCTGCTGCAAGGACTGTCGGGCAAGATGTGCACGACCGGCCATCACTCGTGGTGCTCGTCGCTAGGCGTGTTCAAGGCCAACGAGCGCATCAGTTCCATTCGCCGGGCCACGGTCGATTTCGAATTGGCCAAGCTGTTCCCGTCGCCGATGGAGCATATCGAACTCGCCTGCTTCCCGCTGGACGGCGGCAATCCGCGCGGCAGTCTCGACGGCATCGCGCAAGGCTTCTCCGCACGCGGCCCGCAACAACCCAACTATGCCTTCGGCTCGCCGCAGATCGCTTTGCGCGAGCTCTTCAAGTCGGTGTCGACGAAACCAGACGAGCTCGTCCGTTATCAACTTGAGCGCAAGGTGCTGGAGTTCGTCGCCCGCAACGAGGCCGGACGCGTCGCAGGCCTGGCCGGTACCGAGCAACTTAAGGTCAAGAGCTACGCCGACGCCGTGGACGAGGTGCAAGGTCGACTGCAAAAGGTCGAGATGATGAAGGACGTGTTGCGCAAGCACACGCCGCAGTTGGCGGAAAAGTACTTGAAAGAAGACATGACGACGCTGGATCGTCAACGGGGCCACACCGAAGTCCTCTTGGCGGCGTTGATCTCCGGATTGACGAACGTGGCGGCCTTCACGATCGACGAACTCGGGCATCATTACACCGGCATCCCCGGCCTGGAGACCGAGAAGATCAACATGCACGACATCGGCCACGGCAAGGTGTTCGGCGGACTCACTGCCGACGAGATCCGCGCCCGCACCGAGCAGCACCACATGACGCTGGTCGATACGATCGTCACGCGCTTGAAGAACGTCCCGGAAGGCAGCGGCACGATGTTCGACAACACGATGATCTTCTACTTCCCCGACAGCGGCGAGACGCATCACAGCCACGGCACGGAGTATCCGTTCGTCGTCCTCTCCGGTCGCAACGCCAAGCTCGACATCGCCGGCCGCTACATTCGCCTCCCCAACTACGGCGAAGCAGGCCACCGGACCCTCGGCAACTGGTACACCACGCTCCTCAACGCCTACGGCAATCCGATCGAACACTACGGCGATCTCGACGTGGCCCTGGAAAAGTTCAAGCACGACCAACGCGGCCCGATCCGACAGTTCCTGGCCTAAGCGATCCGGCCGACGCTCCGAGCGACGCGTCGGCCGGCTTACTGAATGCCCCAGGCGAAAGGGTCGGCGTCGTCGATGAGGAGCGTCGCCTCGGCCGTCACGTAGGCTTGGCCCGAGATCGTCGGGATGATGCGTTCGCCGTCGACTCGGTACGAGCCGGTGAAGACGCTGCCGACGATGCTCTCTTGGCGCCACGGCTCGCCGGGGCGCAGTTTGCCGTCGGCCGCCAAGCAGGCCAGCTTTGCGCTCGTGCCGGTGCCGCACGGCGAGCGGTCGTAGGCACCGCCGGGACAGAGCACGAAGTTGCGGCTGTGGTTGCGCGGATCATGCGGCGGGCCGAACAGTTCGACGTGATCGATCTCCGCTCCCTCGGCTCCGGTGATGCCCTGAACTCGGAGAGCGGCCCGGATCGCTTCGGTGACGGCCGTGAGGCGCGTCGCGTTGGCAAGCTCCAGCGACTCGCCATGTTCGCGCACCAAGAAGAACCAATTGCCTCCCCAGGCGACGTCGCCGGTCACTTCGCCGACGCCGTCGACCGTCACCGTCACGTTCGTCGCCGTGCGAAAGCTCGCCACATTGTTGAGCGTCGCCCGATTGTGACCGTCGTACTCGAACGGCACGACGCCGACCGGCGTTTCCAGCCGATGCCGTCCGGCGGCGATTTGGCCTAAGTGCCCGAGCGTCACGGCGACGCCGATCGTGCCATGCCCGCACATGCCGAGATAGCCGACGTTGTTGAAAAAAATCACTCCGGCCGCGCACGTCGGGTCGACGGGAGGGCAGAGCAGCGCCCCGACGATGACGTCGGATCCGCGCGGCTCGCAGATCGTAGCCCGCCGGACCGCATCATGTTCGCGACGAAATCGTTCCCGTCGCTCGACGAGCGAGCCGGCTCCCAGATCGGGCCCTCCGGCGACGATCACGCGAGTCGGCTCGCCGCCGGTATGAGAATCGACGACTTGAATTCGTTGCATGGTTATCTCGCAGGCAGGGTCGGGCGAGCGGCCAGACCGCGACGAATGATCCCCAGCACCTGTTCACGCTCCGCACCGGTGAGCGCCAAGCGAGGTTCGCGGACCCACTCGCGACCGAGCCCCGCTTCTTGCACGGCCAGCTTGATGTACTGCACGAACTTCACATGTGTGTCGAGTTTCATCAACGGATAAAACCAACGGTACATCGCGCGGGCTTCGTCCCATCGCCCCGCGCGCGTGAGTTCCCAAAAGTATTGATTCTCGCACGGGAAAGCGATGCCCGAGCCGGCCACCCAGCCGTCGATGCCGAGCACCGACGACTCCAAGATGAGATCGTCGACGCCGACGAAGATGGAGTAGCGATCGCCGACGGCGATGCGGAGTTCGGTGATGCGGCGCGTGTTGGCCGAGCTTTCTTTCAAGGCGATCAAGTTCGG
>CAMCTH010000600.1 GCA_945877965.1 Planctomicrobium piriforme
AACGGTTCGGTCACGGGGATCGCTGCGCGGGGAATGTTGCCTCGGCGAACACACCCTGGATCGTGCCACGCGGCGCCTCGGTCCGCAAGGGACCGAATCGGCCGGCCTTGTAGAGTAGGCAGTAGGCAGAGGGCAGTAGACAGTTGGCAGACGGAACGACGCGTTGGAGGTTCGTCACGCGGCCCGCACTCGCTCGTGCTTACTTCGCCGTGTCCTTTGCCAGCAATTCTTCTAACAGCTTGGCAAGCAACTGCGGATTGTCGGATTTCACCAGATGGTCGATGCGGGACTTCGGGATCTTGAGCTTTTCCAAGACCTGCACGACTTTTTTCCACTGGTTCGCGCGGGCTTTCCCCTCGGCCAAGTAGAGTTCCGTCACCTGCTCGCCCAAACGTTGCAGTTGCAGTGTGTCGAAGTTCTCGTAGTAGTTCTTGATGATGTTCTGTTGAAACTTGCTACGTTCGGCCATCGGAGCGGCTCCGGGAAGGACGGGAAAGAAAATCGCCGACGTCGGCGGGTTTTCTGCGGCGCAGGGCGGTTTCGACGCGGTTTCCAAAACCGCCGCGGTACGGTAGATTTATAAGCATATTCGGTCGCCGCGGCCGGCGTCATCAGCGACTTCGCCCGAGACCGAATTCTTTCTCCGCTCACCCCCACGATCTACGTCCGTCGTCTCGGAGCCGCCATGCCGATCGTCAACTTTGTCAACGAGAAGAAACAGATTGAAGTTCCCGCCGGAGCCAACCTGCGGACCGAAGCCCAAAAGGCCGGCATCAAACTTTACGGCGGCATCAACGGCGTCGGAGCCGCGGTCAACGAGGTGTTGAACTGCCACGGCTTCGGCCACTGCGGCACCTGCCGCGTGAAGATCACCAAGGGAGTCGAGAACGCTTCGCCGATGGGCATGGTCGAGTCGTTCACGTTCAAATACAACCCACTCGGCCCGGCGTTGTTTGCCTACATCGGCAATGAAGACACGATGCGTCTCGCCTGCCGCACGAAGGTGATGGGCGACATTACGGTCGAAACCAAGCCGCCGCTGAACCTGACGGGCGAGAACTTCTTTAGTTAGGAGACCGGAGACCGGAGACAACAGACCAGAGACAGGCGGCGTTATTCCTCCAGTCTCACGCCTTTAGTCTCTTGTCTTCCCGCATGAAACAGATCGTCGCCGTCGTCAAACCGTACCTGGCCGAGAAGGTGCTCGAAAGCTTGAAGCGAGCGCCGCTCGAAGCGGTCAGCGTTCGCGAGGTGAAAGGCTACGGTCGGCAGAAGAATTATCTCGACCAGTACGCCGGCAGCGAATACTCGTTGGCGTTCATCCCCAAGGTCGAGATCGATCTCTGGGTCGACGATGCCCGCTGCGAAGAGATCGTGCGCAAGATCGTCGAAGTCGCCCGAACCGGCCGCATGGGCGACGGCAAAATCTTCGTGATGCCGACGAAGCAAGTCGTCCGCGAGATCAGCTTCTAGGCGTTTCGTTTACGGCGTTACACGTCGTAGTACAGGCAGAACTCATATGGATGCGGGCGTAACTGCATCGCTTCGACTTCGCGGGCCCGCTTGTAGGCGATCCAGGTTTCGATGACGTCGGGTGTGAAGACGTCGCCGCGGAGGAGGAACTCGTGGTTCTTGGCGAGGTTGTCGAGGGCCGCATCGAGTGAGGCGGGCGTCTTTGGCACACGGGCGAGTTCCTCGGGGGGCAGGTCGTAAATATCTTTATCGAGCGGCTCGCCGGGGAAGTATTTGTTCTGCACGCCGTCGATCACTGCCATCAGCATCGCCGCGAACGCGAGATACGGATTACAACTCGGGTCGGGGCAGCGGAACTCGACGCGCTTCGCCTTCGGGCTGCTGCTGTACATCGGAATGCGAATAGCGGCCGAGCGATTGCGTTGCGAGTACGCCAGATTCACCGGCGCTTCGTAGCCCGGCACAAGCCGCTTATAGCTGTTCGTCGTCGGGTTGGTGAAGCCGCAGAGCGCCGGGGCATGGCGGAGTAAACCGCCGATGGCGTGCATCCCCATATCGCTGAGACCCGCATAGCCGCCACCGGCGAAGAGCGGTTCATGATTTTTCCACAATGAGATATGGACGTGCATGCCTGAGCCGTTGTCGCCGAAGAGCGGTTTCGGCATGAACGTGACCGTCTTGCCATACTTTCGTGCGACGTTCTTGACGATGTACTTATACAAGCACATCGAGTCGGCCATCTTCACGAGGTCTTGATAGCGAAGGTCGATCTCGCATTGGCCGCCGCTGGCGACTTCGTGATGCTGGGCCTCGACGTCGAGCCCGCAGTCGATCATCGTCTGCATCATCTCGTTGCGGACGTCCATCAATTGGTCGGCCGGCGGAACCGGGAAATAGCCTTCTTTGGTCCGCAGCTTGTAGCCGAGGTTCGGCCTCTCGTCGCGGCCGCGGTTCCATTGCCCTTCACTGCTGTCGAGGTGGTAATACCCTTCGTGTGCGTTCTGATCGAAGCGCACATCGTCAAAGACGAAGAACTCGGCCTCGGGCCCGATGAAGCAGGTATCGGCGATGCCGGTGCTCTTCAGATAGTTGACCGCCTTGCGGGCGATGTTGCGTGGATCGCGCGAGTAGTCTTCCCGCGTGATCGGGTCTTGAATGTTGCAGATCATCGACAACGTCGGGATCGCGGCGAACGGATCGAGCACGGTCGTGTCGGGTTGCGGGACGACGATCATGTCGCTTTCGTTGATCGCCTGCCAGCCGCGAATGCTGCTGCCGTCGAAGCCGAGACCGTCGTCGAAGACGTCTTCCGTGAGCTTGCCGACGGGGACCGTAAAATGCTGCCAAACGCCGGGGAAATCCATGAAACGGAGATCCACGGCGCGGACGTTCTTCTCACGACAAAAAGCGAGCACTTCCTTCGGCTTCACAGCTTCGATCTCCGCCTGGTGGATACGAAATCGCGTGGAGTTTCATCTTAGTTGCCGCGTGAGCAACGGGCGAGCGCAAAAAGAAGCCGCCCCGAGTTGTGACGCTCGGGGCGGCGTTCGTTTTCTGAGTCGCAGCCCGACCGGTCGGCTGACGCCGACTGCTCCGGGAGTTGCGAACTACTTGATGAATAGCATCTCGTGGTACGTCGGCAGCGGCCAGATGTCGTCGGGAACGATCGTTTCCAACTTGTCGGCGATCGAGCGGACCACGTTCATGGCCGGAATCACTTCGTCGCGGAAGTGCTTGGCATGCGCCAAGACGTCGCCGCTGGCGGAGTGGTTGATCGCGCCTTCGAGCTTGTCGATAGCCGATTCAAGTTGTGCGACGAGTTCCGAGGCCTTGTCGAGCGTGCCGAGGTGCGGGTTCTTGCCGCAGGCCTTCAGCGAAGCCGCCGTATCGGCGAGTTCCGCTTGGTAGCGGAAGCCGGCCGGCAGGATCATCGTCTTGGCCATGGCCAGAGCGGCGAGGCTCTCGGCGTTGATGTCCTTGCAGTAGCGTTCGAGATAAATCTCGTAGCGGCTGTGGACTTCGCCTTCGCTTAGGACGCCGTACTTGCCGAGCACTTCGACGTTCTTCTTGTCGAGCAACGCCGGAATGGCCGCGACGGTATCCTTCAAGTTCGGCAGGCCGCGCTTCTCGGCTTCTTGATGCCACTCTTCCGAGTAGCCGTTGCCGTTGAAAACGATGTCCTTGTGCTTCTTGTAGGTTTCCGACACGACCTTCTGCACGGCGGCCGGCAACTTGCTGAGGTCGCCGCCGAGTTCTTTTTCCAAGGCGTCGCCGATGAACTC
>CAMCTH010000601.1 GCA_945877965.1 Planctomicrobium piriforme
CGGCGAGATCCGTGTGCGATTGCGCAAGGGGGGCGACACGATCGTCACCGACACGCGACCGATGGCGTACGCGCCGGGACCGGCACCGGCGGCAGCCCCCGCGGTCGCCGCCGCTCCGGCTGCCGCGACCGTCGACGCACTCCCCGTCATCAAGTCGCCGATGGTCGGCACGTTCTACCTTTCGTCGAGCCCGGAATCGCCGCCGTTCGTCAAAGTCGGCGATCACGTCGGCAACGAGTCGACGGTCTGCATCATCGAAGCGATGAAGGTCTTCAACGAAATTCCGGCCGAGATGACCGGCAAGATCGTCGCCATCTTGGTCGAGAACGGCTCGCCCGTCGAATACGGCCAACCGTTGTTCAAGATCGATCCTAAGGGATAGTTGCTTCGCGAGAGTTGCCAGTGGCCGGTTGCCAGTTGCCAGTGGAGATATCGCGATCACTTCCGTTACTGGCAACTGACCACTGACCACCGGCAACTGCACTCCCCATGTTCAAACGCATCCTAATCGCCAACCGCGGCGAGATCGCTCTGCGCATCATTCGCGCCTGTAAAGAGCTCGGCATCGAAACGGTCTGTATCTACAGCGAGGCCGATCGCGGCGCGCAGTATTTGGACCTGGCCGACGAGGCCTACTGCGTCGGGCCCGCGAAGTCGAACCAGAGCTATCTCAAGATCGACCGCGTCATCAGTGCGGCCGAAGTCGGCGGCGTGCAAGCCATCCATCCCGGCTTCGGCTTCTTGTCGGAAAACGCCCATTTCAACGAAGTCTGCCGCACTTGCAACATCGAGTTCATCGGCCCGTCGCCCGAGGCGATGCGCAAGCTGGGCGACAAGAACACGGCCAAGGCCGTCGCGCGGAAGGCGAACGTCCCGTGCGTGCCTGGTAGCGAAGGATTGATCAAAGACGATCGCGAGGCGATCCGGATCGCCGGCGAGATCGGCTATCCGGTGCTCATCAAAGCGACGGCCGGCGGCGGCGGCCGCGGCATGCGCGTGGCGCAGAACGAGGCCGGCCTGCAAACCGCCTTGCAACAAGCGCGGACCGAGGCCGAGGCGGCTTTCGGCAACCCCGACGTCTACATCGAGAAGTACGTCGAGAACCCGCGCCATGTCGAAGTCCAGGTCCTAGCCGATCATCACGGCAATGCGGTCCACCTCTGGGAACGCGATTGCTCGACGCAACGTCGGCATCAGAAGATCATCGAAGAGAGCCCCTCGCCGTTCCTCCGCCCCGACGTCCGCAACGCCATCTGCTCGGCCGCGGTCCGGTTGGTGCAGGAATCGAATTACACCAACGCCGGGACCGTCGAGTTCATCGTCGACAAGGATCAGAACTTCTACTTCATCGAAGTGAACGCTCGGATCCAAGTCGAGCATCCGGTCACCGAACTCGTCACCGGCATCGACCTGATCAAGCAACAGATCCTCGTTGCGTCGGGCGAGCGGCTGCCGTTCTCGCAGGGGGACATCAAGCAGACGGGCCACGCGATCGAGTGCCGCATCAATGCCGAAGACCCGGCCAAGAACTTCCAGCCGAGCCCCGGCAAGATCACGCAACTGTTCGTCCCCGGCGGTTTCGGCGTCCGCTGGGATTCTCATGCCCACACGGGTTACACGGTCCCGTCGCACTACGACTCGATGATCGGCAAGCTGCTCGTCCATCAGCCGACGCGTCCCGAAGCGATCGCGAGCATGCAGCGAGCCTTGCGTGAGCTCCGCGTCGAAGGGATCAAAACGATCGTCCCGCGGCTGCTCGACATCCTCGGCCACACGGCGTTCCACAACGCCCAGGTCGACACCCGGTTCATCGAACGAACCTGGCCCGCATAACGATGTGCTCTTCTCCCTCTCCTTGCGGGAGAGAGCCGGGGTGAGGGGGCGTTCGCACCGAAAAGCGGCCGCCATCAAAACGGACTCGAAGTCCTTCAAGCGGCGCACCCCAGCGCCGCCTTACGCTCTCGAACGGCGCAAAAGCCGTTTCTCCAAGGGTCCCAGCTCCGCACCATTTCCAACTCACCGACGGCACAGAGGTGCGCCGTTTCCGGCGATGTGGCGACATTCGAAACCGCGCCGCCGACCCGTTATACTACCCCGCACGTCGCGGACGCCGACGCCAACATAACATCTACGCGTGAGGGAGTATTCGCATGATTGAGCAACTCAGCCGCAGTTCGGGCAAAGTGATCGGCTTCAAGATGTCGGGCAAGCTGCACGACGAAGACTACAAGCACTTCGTCCCGCTCGTCGACGCCGCGATCGCCCAACAAGGCAAGGTCCGCATGCTCGCTCAGTTCCACGACTTCCACGGCTGGGACCTGCACGCGCTGTGGGACGACACGAAGTTCTCGACGACGCACTGCAGCAAGATCGAACGCATTGCCTTGGTCGGCGAGAAGAAGTGGGAAGAGTACATGGCCAAGGTCTGCAAGCCGTTTACGATGGCCAAGATCGAATACTTCGACGCCGCCAAGATTGAAGACGCTTGGAAGTGGTTAGAAGAATAAGTCGCCGTAGCCGACGCCTAACGTCGTCCGAAATGTAGGGTGGGGCAAAGCCCCACCGCTCGTCTCCGGCATCGCGCAGCAAAGCGATCCTGTCATGCACAATGACAAGCGGTGCGGCTGCGCCCCACCCTACATGTTCCATTCGATTCGGGCGCGCATATGACCACGGCCGTCAAGAAATTCAAATCGGTCTTGCGCTTCGTGCGGGGATCGCTGCTCTTCGTCATCGGTGGTTGGATGGTGTTCTACTTTGGGCTCTATCTGGGGTGCGGTGTCTATCAGACTTGGGGACACGAGGAATTTGCCAAAAACGGCGTTGCCCAAATCCAACCGGCGGAGCAAATGGATCGGCTCTACGACAACTGCCGACGCTACATCACCTACGGTGGACCGTCGACGAGCATCTGGAATTCGGTCGCTTACTTCGGCGGCCGTTACGAACTGACCATGCAAGTGTCGGTTGAAATTGAATCGGCGACGTCAGGGCACATGACCGGCGAGCCGAAGTTTCGGTTGCTGGAAGTGACCGACGTCGAAAGTTCACCTTCGGGACAGGTCGGCGCGTCGTTCGGTCGGAACTTTAATTTCGGCCTTGTAGAGTGGCAGAAAGTGTTCGCCGCCGACGGCGACTTCAGCGTGATCGGCTTCGAAATCAATCGCGATCCGCCGGTCCTCGATTTCGAAGCCTTCGCCAAATCCTCGCGACCGACCGCACCGTAATCCATGGCGGGAGAGCGTCGAGATGAAACTTCTCTGCGACGAAGTGCTGCGAAGGTTTCCCGAAGTACGGGAGCGCATGAGCGAAGGCGATGCGGAACTGTCGTACCTCGTCGTCGGCTATGTCGTGGACTGGTTGGCGGACATGGCTCGCGCGCCATCGTTGGACGACGAGATCATCGAGCGGGTCCTCGATTTTGATCGCTGGGCGATGAGCTATCCGCCGGGAAAGACGGCCGAGGACGATGTCCCGACGATCATGATGGTTGCCTTTCATGAGAAGTTGTTGTGGCACGACTCCTTGCTGCCGCTGTTCCCTCGTTTGATGTCGCGTCAGGCTTTCGAAGCCAACGAGGACGTGACCGACAGAAGTCCAAGTTAGTCAGGAATAGTGAAGACTTCCGTTATTGCTGAGGAAAATGACTGGTTTTGTCTATTGGATTGGGCGCCTGGCGCTAGACTGTCGGAGTGACTCGAATTGGGCTGATTTACCGGACGGAACGGCTTTTATGCGCTGGATTCGCGATCC
>CAMCTH010000602.1 GCA_945877965.1 Planctomicrobium piriforme
CCCGGCGACATGCCGACCGCGCGTCGTCCCGATGCCTCAGAAGCGAAGCGGTAGCTCCACCGCCGCCGCCACGCGACGCAGATATTCTGCGCGCGGGATTTCTTTCGCTCCCAAGCGCGCGGTATGCGGCGTCAGCTGCTGGATATCGAGCAACGCGAAGCCTTGCGTTTGCAAATGCTCGACCAATTTGACGACGGCGACCTTCGACGCATCGCGGACGCGATAGAACATCGACTCGGCCGCAAACAACCCGCCGATCTGCACGCCGTACGTTCCGCCGGCCAACTCGTCGCCGTGCCAAACCTCGACGCTGTGGGCATGGCCGAGTTCATGCAAATGGATGTACGCCTTTAGCATCGACGGCGTCAGCCAGGTCTGCCCGCGACGGTCTTGCGCCGTGCCGCAACCGTGAATCACGCCGGCGAAGTCGGCATCGCGCGTCACGCGGAACTTGCTGCTGCGCAAAGTGTCGCGCAGGCGGCGCGACACATGGAGTTCGTCGAACTCGATGACGGCTCGCGGGTCGGGCGAGAACCACGCCAGCGTACGTTCGTTCGGCGGCCAAGGAAAAATCCCGTGACGATAGGCGTCGAGCAGCCAGTCGGGCGTCAGTTGTCCGCCGATTCCTAACAATCCGTCGGCGTCAGCCGAATCGGCCGGTGGAAAGAATTTCGATCGCGACGCCTGTCCCATGCGAATGTCGGCCCTTTGTGCGACTTCGACGCGCCGTTCCCCCGCCGCGCCGTATCGCTATAATCTTCGACGACGCGACCGAGCGGTCGCCGTGCCGAACTCGGACTGCATTATACGCCATGAGTGAAATCCCGTCCGTCCCGCCGTCGCGCAGCCCCGCTCCGACCAATCGATTGCCGCTGCTGCTGGTGATTCTGGCGGCGGTGATTTTCGTCACCATCTTGCCGTATGCCATGGAGCAGGCGAGCTACTCGCTGAAAAGGGGCGAACTCAAGGCCGAATCGGAAGCCGCCGGTGCGGAACTCGCCCGCCTGGGCAACGACGCCGAGTTGGTGCAACTGAGCGACACATCCCGCGCTTTCCGCTTAGTGGCTCGCCGCGTCGGGCCGAGCGTCGTGCATATTAACACCGAGAGCGTCAAAATCGTTCGCCAAGAGATGCAAGACGAATGGGGCTCGCGCATCCCGTTCGGTCGCGGCGAACGGATGCGCGGGCAAGGCTCAGGCGTGATCATCGACGCCGACAAAGGTTACGTGCTGACGAACTTCCACGTGATCCGCGATGCCGCGTCGATTAGCGTCACGCTGGCCGACGGGCGGGTAATCAATCTCGTGAAAGTCGTCGGTTACGATGTGCTGACCGACTTGGCCGTACTCCAGATGGAGGCCGACAAACTGGTCGCCGCCGATTGGGGCGACAGCGACAAACTCGAAGTGGGCGATTGGGTCTTGGCGATCGGCAACCCCTACGGCCTCGACCGCACCGTGACGTTCGGGATCGTCAGCGCGAAAGAGCGCCGCGGCCTGCTACAAGCGTCGCCCTATCAGGAGTTCTTGCAGACCGATGCGGCCGTCAATCCCGGCAACAGCGGCGGACCGCTCGTCAACATCCACGGCGAGATCATCGGCATCAACACGGCCATCGTCGGCCAGTCGTTCCAAGGCATCAGCTTCGCCATTCCCAGCGTGACAGCCCGCGATGTTTACAACAAGCTCGTCGCCGACGGCAAAGTGGCCCGCGCGTGGCTCGGCGTCGGCTTCGATCGGGTCGATGAAGAGGCGGCGAAGAAACTGGGACTCGAACCGGGCTCGATCGTGATCACTCGCGTCATCCCGACGTCCCCTGCGGCGTTGGCCGGTCTGCAACCGGGCGACGTCCTCATCTCGTGGGATGGCGCTCCGGTCGACGATCCGATGTCGCTCACGTTGCAAATCGGCCGCATGACGATCGGCGCGAAGGTGCCGATCGTGGTCGAACGAGGCGGCAAGCAGTTGAAGACCATGGTCACGCTCGGACAACGTCCCGATCAAGCCCTGCAACTCCGCCGTTAGTCACGAGCCCTCCGTCTAGCCAACGCTTCGACATCACGATTCACAACATGAGGTTCGAACTATGTCGGTACTCGATCAATTTCGCTTGGAAGGTCGCCGGGCTCTGATCACCGGTGGCACGCGCGGGCTCGGTCTCGAAATGGCGCGGGCCTTGGCCGAGGTCGGGGCCGAGGTGATCGTCGTCGGCCGCGACGGCGAGCATTTGCAGGCGGCCGTGGCGGAATTCTCGACGATCGGCCCGAATATCCACGGCCTGCAAGCCGATCTCGACTCGGGCGAGGCGGCCGAGCGGATGTGTGCCGAAGCGCTCGAACGCTTTGCGCCGATCGACATCCTGATCAACAACATCGGCGGCCGCCGCGTGCAGACTCCGACCGAACAATTCAGCCTCGCCGAGTGGCAGAAGCTGATCGATCTGAACCTGACGCAGATGTTCGTCTGCACGAAGCTGATCGGCGGCGCGATGCTGCCGCGCAAGCAGGGGCGGATCATCAACATCTCGTCGATCTGCGCGTTCGTCGCCGGTAAGCTGGTGCAGGGGGGCCGATCCTACGAGACCGCTAAGGCCGCCGTCGCGATGTTCACCAAGTCGGTCGCCGCCGACTGGGCGCAACACGGCGTGACGGTCAACGCGATCGCGCCGGGTACGTTTCTCACCGACGCCAATCGCCGCTGGATTCGCGAGAAGCCTGAGTTCCAAGCCGAGATCGACGCGACCGTGCCGATGGGCCGCATGGCCGACCCGCGCGAGATCGCCGGCCTAACGGTTTATATGGCAAGCGAAGCATCGAGCTTCATGACCGGCTCGGTCGTCGTCCTCGACGGCGGCCGCCTGCTTTGGTAACCGCGGCTACTTACTCGCAAATTTCCGCAAGTGCTTCGTCGACGGCACGTTCACCGTGTAGCTCTTGCCGTCAGCCGCGACCGACAACTTCACAAACGCCGCTTGGCAATCGGCGCTGTGATTGGCGATGTACTCGTCCGGCACGTTCTTCGACGAGCCCTCGGGCCGATCGGTCTTGTGGAGTTGATACACCGCCTCGATCGACGGCGTCTCTTGCAGCGTAGCGAACATCACCGGCATAGTCCCCTTCGTCACGCCGGTGTTGACGATCGCCACCCGCGGCGACACCGACTTCACGAGCACGGGATTGTTACTCACGTCGAGCCCGTGATGGCTCACCTGGAACACATCGACCGTGCCGACGCGATTCACGGGGCAGACCAAATCGAACTCGCGATTCCAGGTGAGATCGCCCGTGTTGAGAAAATCGAAGTCGCCGTACGACAGCAAAGTGACGACGCTGTTGGCATTGTCGGAATTGTCGACCGGCTTCGTGACGTTCGCCGCACAGCATTCGTTCACGGTCGCGTCTGTCGTCGCAATGAACTTCTGCCGCGCGCCGAGACACCGCAGCGACAACGTCGGCGCGTTCTCGCCGAGCGATTCAACTTTGAGCTTGATTCGATCGCCGGGCGACACGACCGAGCGTCCGCCGGCTTTGAAGGCGTAGTACTCCGGATCGGCCTCTTCGCGCTGATCTTCAAACGTACCGTTGTCGTGAACTTCGCCGATCGGCAAGGCCGTCGACAGTTGAGCCGCGCCGCCGAAATGGTCACGGTGATAGTGCGTCGTGATCAGATGGTCGATCTTTTTTAGGCCGGCCTCTTTGACGGCGACAGCAAAGATCCGGTCGGCATCGCGTCGCCCCGGATTGCCCGAGTC
>CAMCTH010000603.1 GCA_945877965.1 Planctomicrobium piriforme
TCGGTCGAGCAAGACATCGGCTCGCATGTGAAGAGCGTGTTCGATCATCAGATCGGCAGCCTCGCCGTGCAGCGCGACGCCGTGGCCGATGCTTCAGCCGCCGAAGGGATCGCCACGGACGCGGGGAATCCGGCGATGGAAATCGTCGCCATGCTCGGCAACCCGCACAGTTTGCGGCAGGCGATCATTTTGCAAGAGATACTGCAACCGCCGACGCATCGGTGGTAAACTCTGCGACTTCCGCACCTCTGACGATTTAGCCGCGGGGCTCGCCCCCGCGCGTCATGCGGAGCGCGTCGACCAGCGACGCGGCTAAATAGTTTCACATTGATGACAAAGGAATCTCATTCCATGAGCGTACCTCAAATTGTTCCCGGCAAGACGAAGCTCGGCTGGATCGGCACCGGCGTGATGGGCAAGAGCATGGTCGGCCACCTGATGGACAAGGGCTTCTCGGCCACGGTCTACAATCGCTCGAAGGACAAGGCCGAGCCGCTCCTCGCCAAGGGAGCGAAGTGGGCCGACACGCCGAAACAAGTCGCCGAGCAAAGCGACGTCGTCTTCACGATCGTCGGCTTCCCGGCAGACGTGCGGAACGTCATCCTCGGCCCTGACGGCGCCCTGGCCGGCAGCAAGGCGGGGAACTTCATCGTCGACATGACGACGAGCGAGCCGTCGCTGGCGGTCGAGATCGTTGAAGCGTGCAAGAAGAAGGGGGTCTACGCCGTCGACGCTCCGGTCTCCGGCGGCGATCTGGGTGCCCGCGAGGCGCGGCTCTCGATCATGATCGGCGGCGACAAAGAAGTCGTCGACGCTCTGCAGCCCTGCTGGGAAGCGATGGGCAAAACGATCGTGCGTCAGGGCGGACCCGGCGCCGGTCAGCACACGAAGATGGTCAACCAAACGCTCATCGCCTCGGGCATGGTCGCGCTCTGCGAAGGTTTGCTCTACGCACATAAGGCGGGCCTCGATCTGAACACGGTCCTGCAGTCGGTCGGTCCCGGCGCCGCCGGAAGCTGGTCGCTCGCCAACTACGGCCCGCGGATCATCGCGAACAATTTCGACCCCGGCTTCGCGGTCGAGCACTTCATCAAGGACATGGGGATCGCGCTCGACGAAGCGAAGAAGATGAACCTCTGCCTACCGGGCCTCGCGCTCGCGCATCAGTTGTACATTTCGCTCAAGGCGCAAGGCCACGGCCGCGACGGGACGCAATCGTTGCAGTTGGCGCTGGCTCGCTTGGCGAACTTCGATTGGAAGACCCGCGACGCCGCGAAGTAACTTCGGCTCGTCATTGCAAAACGACCCAATAGCTGCGGATGTACATCCGCAGCTATTTTTTTGCGCGCTACTTCTTCAGCGCCGCCGAGATTCGTTCGCGATACTCGCGCGCCTGTTTCAACACCGCGGCGGCGTCGAGCGTCTTGATCTGGCGATCCTCGACGACGACGCGGCCGTTGACGATGACGGTTCGCACGTCGCTTGCCTTCGTCGTGTAGACCAAGTGCGAATAGACGTCGTACAGCGGCGTTTGGTGCGGAGCGTCGAGGCCGACGATGATGAGGTCGGCCGCTTTGCCGATTTCGAGCGAGCCGATCTTGTCGGCCTGATGGATCGCGCGGGCTCCGTCGATCGTTGCCATCGCCAACGCCTCGCGAGCGGAGACAACCGTTGGATCGCCGGTCGCCACTTTGTGCAGCTTCGCGGCCGTGTCGATCTCTTCCCACAGGTCGAGATCGTTGTTCGATGCCGGGCCGTCGGTCCCGAGGCCTACGGGAATTTTCAAAGCCAACATCTTCGGCACCGGCGCGATTCCCGAGGCAAGCTTCATGTTCGATTGCGGACAGTGTGCGACGCCGACGCCGTGCTTCTTTAACAAGAGTAATTCCGCATCGTTCGCGTGGACCATGTGGTTCGCGATCACGTTCGGCCCGAGTATGCCGATTCGATCGAGATGCACGACCGGCGTCGTTTGATAGCGCTCGCCGATCGTCTTCACCTCGGCCGCGGTCTCGGCGACGTGAATGACGTACGGCACGCCGTGTTTGTCGGCTAGTTGTTTGACGGCTTGCAGATGTTCGGGCGTCAGCGTATAGGGCGCGTGCGGGGCGACGGCCGGCGTGATCAGCGCGTGTCCCTTCCACTTCGCTAAGTACGCATCGCATCCGGCGAGCGAGGCGTCCCAGGTCTTATAATCCGGCGCAGGAAAGTCGATCAACGTCTGCCCGAGCACGCCGCGCAAGCCCGCTGCGGCGGTCTCTTCGGCCACGGCATGCTCGAAGTAATACATGTCGACGTAGGTCGTCGTCCCGCCGAGCGCCATCTCCAAGCAAGCGAGCTTCGTCCCCGCACGGACGAACGCTTCGTCGACCAATTTTGCCTCGGCCGGGAAGATGTAGTTCTGCAACCAATCCATCAACGCGCGGTCATCGGCCAGCCCGCGAAAGAGGGACATGGCCGCATGATTATGAGCGTTGATCAATCCCGGCATGATCACGCCGCCGCGCGCGTCGATCACTTGCGGTGCCTCGAAATCTTTCAAGACGGTCGCCGTCGAACCGATGCCGGCGATCTTTCCCGCGCGAATGGCGACCGCGCCGTTTTCGACGAGCGTTTGTTGCGGATCCATCGTAACGACGATTCCGCCGTGGACGATCAGATCGACCTGTTCCGCGGCGCGCAACGGCGGCACGCAAATCGCATAGACGAGAAGTAGTGCCGGCACCCAACGACGCATCGTGCGTCTCCTAAAAACTGGCAAGAAATGGAGGAAGCTGGGCCTCATCTTCGTTCACCTGGGACGGTGAGACAATAAAGCTCATAAAACACCGCATTTCGGCGTGATTGCGTCATCGTGGTCGCTTGACGACCTGGAGGCGGTGTGTTGTACTCAACGGATTATCTTGAAGTCGGAGCAGCGAGCCTATGTGCGGAATTGCCGGAATTCTCGATCTGCGTGGTAAACGCGAGCCCGATCGGGCCGCGCTCACGCGGATGACCGACGTGATTTTGCATCGCGGGCCGGATGAAGACGGTTTCTTGTACGGGCCGGGCATCGGCATCGGTCAGCGCCGGCTGAGCATCGTCGGTTTGGCGGACGGTCAGCAGCCGATCTACAACGAAGATCGCTCCGTCGCCGTCATGTACAACGGCGAGCTGTTTGACTATCCGGAACAGAAGGCCAAGCTCGAAGCCAAGGGGCACGTCTTCCGCACCCACAGTGACACCGAGATTCTCGTCCACGCCTACGAAGAATACGGCGAGGGCTTTTTCGAACATCTGCACGGCCAGTTTGCGTTTGCGATCATCGACTTCAAGAATCGCAAGATCCTGCTGGCTCGCGATCGCGTCGGCATCTGCCCGCTGCACTGGTCCCGGCAAGGGGATTGGTTCTATTTCGGCTCCGAGATCAAAGCGGTATTGGCGTCGGGCGCGGTTCCGGCCGCCTGCGACCCGCGCGGTCTCGATCATATCTTCACGTTTTTTGCGATGGGGACGCGGCGGACGATGTTTGCCGGCGTGCAGTCGATTCTGCCCGGCCATTACCTCCGGATTCAATTCCGCGAAGGGGACGACGCGGCCGACGTCACCGAGCATCAGTATTGGGACCTCGACTTTCCCGACATGGGCGACGAGTACGATCCGGCGGATTCGGAGTCGCTCATCGACGAGTACGAAGCGACGTTCCGCCGCGCGGTTGAAATTCGGCTGCGGGCCGACGTACCGGTCGTCGGCTATCTGA
>CAMCTH010000604.1 GCA_945877965.1 Planctomicrobium piriforme
TTTCGTGCCATGGGCCGGAGAAGCAGGAAGGGAACTTGCGGCTCGATTCGTGGGCAGCGGCGAAGGCGGGTGGGGATCGAGGTGCGGCGATTGTGCCGGGGGATGTCGACAAGAGTTTGCTCGTGAAGGCGATCTCGTTTCGTGATCTCGACCTTCAGATGCCACCCAAACAAAAGCTGTCCGACAAAGAGATCGCGACGCTCACGAACTGGGTCCAAGCCGGAGCCGTATGGCCCGAGCCGGTGGCCGTATTGTTCGACAATCAACCGCAATTCCTCGCGGCGCTCACGAGCGGCAACGGTAAAAGCCGGCTGATCGCTGAAGGCGCATTCAGCGGCAAAGCGGCGCTGGGGATCACTCCTCTGCAACGCGATGGTGTGAAGATTCCCGGCTGGAATTATGTCATTCGCGAGCAGCCTCAGCCGGGCGAGTACCGCTATCTGCGTCTGGCTTGGAAGAAACGGGGGGCGGGAAGTGTGATGATCGAGTTGGCGGCGAACGGAGCTTGGCCTGACGCGAAGGTCGCGAAAGGGCGATACGTCGCCGGTCCCAACACGACCGGCTGGGCGGCCAACTCGGTTAGCGACACAGCTCCCAGCCAATGGTCCGTCGCGACGTTTGATCTGTGGAAAGACATCGGCAGCTTCACGCTGACCGGCATCGCGCCGACCTGCGATGGGGGCGAAGAGGCCTTCTTTGATTCATTGATCCTGGGCCCGACGATTGCGTCGCTGGATGCGTATCGCCCCGGTGCCGCAACCCCGAACGATGCGACGGACAGCCCTTCCTTCGGTGATGCGCTGACCGACAAACGCAATCCGATTCGAAAACTGTTTCGCGGCGAGCGGCTGGATCTGTGGTCGTTGAAGAAGCTAGGTAGCCACGCTCGCCAGAGCGTGGGCGATCCGTCATCGGGCCGCCCTCGTGAAGATGCCCCACGCTCTGGCGAGCGTGGCTACGGCAGTCACCACATCGACACCCTGATTCGTGAACGGCTCGCGAAAGAGAAGCTCACACCCGCTCCCGAAGCGGATCGTCGCACGTTGATCCGCCGGCTGACATTCGATTTGATCGGTCTGCCGCCGACGCCGGACGAAGTGGCGACGTTTGCAGCGGACACGTCTCCTGATGCCTATGAAAAGCTGGTCACGCGCCTGCTGGAATCGCCCCGCTACGGCGAGCGACAGGCCCGGCTGTGGCTCGATGTCGTGCGTTATGCCGACACGAACGGCTATGAGCGCGATGAGTTCCGACCGCTGGCCTGGCAGTATCGCGACTACGCCATCCGCTCGTTCAAGCAAGACAAGCCGTTCGATCAATTCATCATTGAGCAGCTTGCGGGCGACGTGCTTGTCGACGGCACGCCGAAGAACTCAGCCGAAGCGGACATGCTGATCGCAACGGGTTACTTGCGTCTCGGCCAGTGGGACAGCACGGCCACGATCTTTCAGGAAGAACCGCGACTGCGCGCCGAGATGATGGCCGATCTGACCAACACCACCGCGTCGGCGTTTCTAGGTGTGACGATGTCGTGCTGCCAGTGTCACGACCACAAGTACGACCCGCTCTCGCAGGCGGACCATTTTCGATTCCGAGCCTTCTTCGCCGGAGTGACGTCGCGCGACGACCTACCGATTTCCATCGCCGACGAGCAGGCCGAGATCGGCAAGCACAACGCGGAACTCGATCAACAAGCCGCGCCGTTGAAGGCCGAGCAAGAGAAGCTCGACAAGGCGAACAAGGTGCGGCACGAAGAACTCAAGACGAAGCTCGCCGAGATCGAAGCCAAAAAACGCCGGCCGCGCCGCGCGATGGGCGTGACCGAGTCCGCAGCACCCGCCGCAACTCACATCTTCTATCAGGGCGACTTCTCGTCGCCGCGTGAAGAAGTGCAACCGGGGATTCCGACGGTGTTGGGGACGCTTGATCGTCGTGGTTCGCTCCGCGAACCAACGCGATTCAACTCAGCGAACGGGCATTCGGAATTCGGACGTTTGATCGCGGCGCGATCAACGACAATCGACAGCCGCCGCCTCAAGCTGGCGAACTGGATCGCTTCGGCTGACAACCCGTGGACGGCGCGCGTCATCGTCAATCGCATCTGGCAGCAGCATTTCGGCACGGGCCTCGTCGCGACTCCAAACGATTTCGGATACAGCGGTGTGCTTCCGACGCATCCCGAGTTGCTCGATTGGCTGGCCGTCGAATTCATGCAACGTGGCTGGTCGATCAAGGAATTGCATCGACTGATCGTGAGGTCCGCCACGTATCGACAATCGTCCCGCGAGACGCCCGCGCAACGTACCATCGATCCCGAGAACCAACTTCTCGGGAGGCAATACGTCCGCCGAATCGACGCCGAAACCTTGCGAGACGCCTTGCTCGCCGTGTCTGGGCTGTCGAAGCCATACGATGCCGGCAAACCGCTTTGGCCGCCCGTGCCGGACGAGCTGCTCAAAGCTCAGCCCGCGATCCTCGAAGCCGAAAAGGGCGGAGACGGTGGACGCATGCAAGGCTGGTATGCCGACCCCATCGAGCAGACCGACGTCCGCAGCGTGTTCTTGGTCCGTAAACGCTGTTTACCGATCCCGTTTCTGCAAGCCTTCGATTTGCCGGACACGACTGTTTCGTGTGCTCGCCGAGACACCACCGTCGTCGCCCCGCAAGCGCTGATGCTGCTCAACAGCCCTGAGGGCGTGCGTTACGCGCAAGCACTGGCGGCGAGAGTGAGCGCGGCGGCCGACAATCTCGATTTCGATAACGCGGCTATGACCAAGCAATTGGTGGAGACGTTGTTTCGAGTCGCCTTGAATCGAACGCCGACATCTCAGGAGTTGCCGTTGTCGATCGAATTCCTGAAACGTCATGCCCGGCAACATCGTGAGGCGGCTGATCGTGTCGGCCTGCTTGCGCTGACCGATCTGTGCCGAGCGATCCTGAACCTGAATGAATTTGCCTACATCGACTAAGAGACCCCAATGATTCCTCAATCACGTCGCGATTTTCTCACGCAAACGGGCGGTGGCTTTGCAAGTGTCGCGTTAAGCGCTCTGCTGGCGGATGAACTCCAGGCAGCGGCGCCAAATCATCCGCCGATCGACCCGTTGCAGCCGTTGGCTGAGCGGTTGCCGCACTTCACACCAAAGGCCAAACGAGTCATCTTTCTGTTTCAATACGGCGGACCGTCGACCTTCGACTTGCTGGATTACAAGCCGGAACTGCTGAAGCTGAATGGCAAGCCGGTGCCCGCATCGTTCAAGCAGAATCCCGACAAAGTAGGCGGCGTCTTCAATCACTGCAAAGACGAGCTGATGGCCGGGCCGTGGAAGTGGGCTCAACATGGCGCGTCGGGGCAGTGGGTTTCGGAGCTGCTGCCGCACACCGCCAAACACATCGACGAGCTGTGCCAGGTGAGATCGATGTTCAGCGAAAGTTCCAATCACGCGCCCGCGACCTACTTGATGAACACGGGAGCGATCCTCGGAGGCAAGCCCAGCCTGGGTTCGTGGGTCACTTACGGACTTGGATCGCTCAACCAGAATCTGCCGGGGTATGTGCTGCTCTACAAGGTCGGCGGATTGGGTGGGTCTCAGAACTGGAGCAATGCGTTTCTGCCAGCGGCGTTTCAGGGGTCGCAGTTCCGGCATGAAGGCTCGCCGGTGCTCAACCTGCAACCGCCCGCCGAGTTCGCGAACGTGCAACGCTCGACGCTGGACTTCGCTCAAACTCTCAATCGCCAGC
>CAMCTH010000605.1 GCA_945877965.1 Planctomicrobium piriforme
AGTTGCTCGGCAAGCTCGGCGAGACGGTGACCGACGGCGGTCAAGCGGCCGTCGATACGTCGACCGTTCGCTTGTTGCCGCTCGGTTCGCGGTCGGTCCGTCAGGCGTTGGAGCAGATCGACGCCGTCTGGCCGACGTTGCGCCGCAACCCGATCCGCGTCGTCACGCCGTCGGCCGCGATCGAAGCGGTTTATCCCGGCGCTCGCGATAAGGCTGCGCCCGCGCCGCAGCCGACTCCGACGATCGTTCCCAATCCACCCGCTCCGAAAGTTCCGGCCCCGGCATCCCCCACGCCGTCGGCTCCTGCTCCGGCCGCGGCTCCGAAAACCTCGGGCGAGCCGACGCCCCCCGAAGCCGAACGGCAAGCGTCGGCCCGACCGATTCGCGTTCGCACGGTTTCGTTCTTGGCCGACGGTGCGCCGCCGGCCGCCGCGCCGAACGGAACCGCCAAGAGTTCGCCCGCCGGTGAACCTGCGCCGATCATCGTCTCCAGCGGGCCGGCCGGCGTGGTGATCGCCAGCGACGACGTCGAAGCACTCAATGAGTTTGAAGCGTTGCTCAACTCGCTCGTGCAACGAACCGGCACGGAAGGAAAAGAGTTCGCCGTCTTCTATCTCGAAAACGCCGGCGCTGCGGCGGCGGCCGAAACGCTCGATGCCGTGTTCGGCTCGGGGGGCGGTGCTGGCGGCAGTTCGCTGATGGGCGATCTCGCCGGAATGGCGCTCGGCAGCGTCGGCGGCAATCTACTCGGTGCGATGATGGGAGGTTCGTCGGGTCCGGCGGCCAGCATCAGCGCGTCGTCGTCGGTGTTGATCGTCCCCGATTCGCGGCTCAATGCGTTGATCGTGCAGGCCGCGCCGGCGGATCTCGACCTGATGGAGCAACTCCTGCGCGTGATCGATCGCGTCGACGTGCCGGAGTCGACCGTCAACCCGCGACCGCGGATTATCGCCGTTCACAACACTTCGGCCACGCAAGTCGCCGAGATCGTGCGCGAGGTGTATCAAGAACGTATGGCCGGCGCAAATCGTCAGCGGCAACCGTCGCCCGAGGAGTTGATGCAATTGCTCCGCAGCGGCGGCGGAGGCGGCGGACGGGGCGGATCCGGAGCTTCGCGCAGTCGTCAGCCCGAGGCCCCGAAGATTTCGATCGGCGTCGATAGCCGCACCAATTCGCTCATCGTCTCGGCGTCGGAGCCGGTCTTCGAAGAGATCGAACGGCTCGTGCAGACGCTCGATCAGGCGACGAGCGAATCAAACCAAGCGATCCGTGTGGTGACCTTGAAACGGAGCAATGCCGAAGAGATGCAGAAGGCCCTCTCGGCGATCGTCGGCGAGAAGGCGATGTCGTCCAAGTCGTCGTCGGGCGGTTCTTCTGGCGGCGGCAGCGGCTCGTCGTCAGGCGGATCGGGGGGCGGCAGTTCGTCGCTCTCGCCCGAGGCGCGGCAAGTGCAAGACCTGATGCGGCAGCGGCTGGAGATGTTCAACCAGATGCGGAACAACCAACCGAACCGCGACGGCGGGAACCGCAACAATAACGACGGTCGCGGCGACCGCGATCGCTAGCCAATTACTGCTTCGAAGTTTCCGCGGCGGCGTTCTTCAGACATTCGGCCACGGTGACGACCCCGTCGCCGTTGCGATCGAGCGTCGCAAACTCTCGGGCTTTGGCGTCGTTCCAGATCGTTGAGAACTCGGCCATCGCCACCTGACCGTCGCGGTCGGCGTCTTTTTCGGCAAACCAGTCGGGCAAGCCGTCCGGCAGACGTTCCGCCGGCGAGGTGAAGCGATACGTCCGGCGTTCGCTCGCCGCATCGTTCTTGTCGCCGCTACTGCTGCGCGAATAGGATCCGCCGCCGGACGACGACTCGCTCCGGCCGCGACTGTAGTCGGTCAGATGCCGCGTCAACTCATCCTTGGTGATCAAGTCGTTGTTGTCGCGATCCGCTTTCTTCGGCTCGCCGCGCATGTTGCTCCATTCGCTCTTTTGCAGCACGCCGTCGCGGTTGGCGTCGTATTGCTTTAGCAGTCCTTCGGCATAGCGCGCGACTTTGTCGTCGCCTCCCGACGAGGAAGAACTCGATGACGACGAAGTCGAAGGGGGAGGCGAACTCGACGACGGCGGCGGCCCGCCGTTTTGGTTCGAGTTGTTTTGCGAGTTGCCCGAGTAGGCCGGCGACTCGCGCCACTTCGAACGTTCGGCCACTTCGCCGCGCGAGAGCTTGCCGTCGCGGTTGCGATCGAAGTCGTAAGGGTTGCCGCGCCAGTCGGCTCGGCGAACTTCGTCGCGATCGAGATAACCGTCGCGGTCGCGATCGTATCGATCCATCGATTCTTCGATCCGGTCGAGCACGCGACGGTCGTATTTCTGCTTGATGATCGTCCAGGAGTCGCCGTCGGGGGGCGGCCCGAAACTGTTGGTCGTCAGCGGGTTGCCGTCGGCATCGACGCCAAATCCCGGCACCAGCGGCGTCGCGTTCTCCGCAGAGTTCCCCGAGTTGCGGTTCGAGTCGTTGCGAGATCCCCCGGAAGAAGGGCCGCCGGCGAACCGCGCCTGCAATATTTCGCGGAGTCGATCGTTTCTAACCGGTTGGGAGAGGTCCAAGCCGTTGTCACGCGCCAGCACCTGAAAAAAGGATTGGAATCGCCCCCGCATCTCGTCGGGATCGACGCGGCCGTCGTCGTTCTCGTCCATGCGGTCGACGATTTCGTTGACGTTCGGCCCGTTGGACCCGCCCGGCGGTTGGGCCGACAGCGGGGCCGTCGCGCCGGCGAGGCCGAGCGTCGCCGCAGCGGCCCAAGCCCTCCAGCCTCGCGAAGTCGTCGGTCGATCGGTCACGGTCTTACCCAGAGAGCAGCTTGTCCAAAATGCCGAGCGGCGATTCGTCGCCTATGGATTATGATAAACACCTGCCGCCCGCCGGCCTACCGAAACATCGCCGCTTTCGGCGATCGTTCCCACCCGCCTGTTTCTACGAATCGAACCCCGCCGCGGCGAAACGCCCGCGAAGTTGCGGGGTATGAAGAATAACGTACACACGCCGTCACCCTGTTTCCGTCGTAAGGAGATCGTCATGCTTCGCCGCATCGTTGTCGGAGGGATTCTCGGACTCTTGGTTCTCGCGCCGGTTTGCGCCTTCGCGCAAGCGCAACCTGCCGAAGGGGGCCGACGTTCCGGCGGTTTCGGAGGCGGGTTTGGCGGCGGATTCAGCGGAGCAACCGAAGGGATGTTGCTCGGCAATGAGAAGGTGCAGAAGGAACTCGAGTTGCTCCCCGAGCAAGTCGCCGACCTGACGAAACTTCGCGAGGCGACGCAGTCGCAAATGCGCGAGATGTTCAGCGGCATGCGCGACCTGCCCGAAGACGAGCGCCGCAAGAAGTTCGAAGAGATCCGCGGCAAGATGGAAACGGCCCAAAAGGAAAATCGCGAGAAGGTGAACGCCGTCTTGTTGCCGCATCAACAAGATCGCCTCAAAGAAATCTCGCTGCAACTGCGCGGCTTCGGTGCGATCGACGATCCGGAAGTCGCTGCGGCGCTGAAGATCAGCGATGAGCAAAAGGAAAAGATCGCCGCCGTGCGGACCGAGCAACGCGAAAAGATGGGCGAGCTCTTCCGCCAAGGGGGACAAGATCAGGATCGCGACGCGATGCGGGAAAAGTTCCAAAAGCTGCGGACCGAGAACGAGAAGCAAGTGCTCGACGTGCTGACGACCGCGCAGCAAGCGCAATTCGAAAAGATGAA
>CAMCTH010000606.1 GCA_945877965.1 Planctomicrobium piriforme
CCGGCCGCACAGTTCGCTCGGCTACCGACCCCCGGCGCCCGAGGCCGTTCAAGCATGGTCTTTCCGCTACGCTGCGCTCCGCGGAAAGACCATGCTTGATTCAACTGAAACCTAACATCACACTTGGTGTCACGCGTGGGGGCAGGTCACGCACGCTGATGACAACCGCGGGCCACCACTCGTCGAGATCCCCGGCGAATCAAACGTCGTCTCAATCCGAGAGTTCAGCGTTTAAGACGCAGCGCCGACCGCGATGATCGTCGCTAGACCAATCCGCATCGTGACATGGTTTGCGACAAAGCGTCGACGTGAACGATTTATATGACGACGTATCTGGTGCTAGTTGAGCGACTTAACGCATAGCCGGCGCACGTTCAAATCGAATGGCATCGGTTTTGCTTACGAATGCTTTCGTGATCGTCAAGGAGAGGAAGCCATCGCCGGCAACCTACGATCACTCTCATCTGTTGTGAAAGGGACTCATCATGGTCGTCGCTATTCATTCTTTGCCCAAGCAAGTGGCTCCGAGTCGTGCGGACATTCGCCGTCAGTCTTATGCCATTCGTCGAGTCTGGACGAACGAAGAGCGTGATCATCGCTCACGTTTGGCAGGTCTGTATCAGCAACTGCTCCTGGCCGAGTGCCTTGAGCATCAAGGTCGCTAGAGCTCACTCCGCGGCGGCAGGCTGCCGCGCGAGAGGTTGAAGCTGACTCTTGAATTACCTACCAATCCGAACCCCCGACGATGGAGCGTCAACATGGAGATCGAGTACCTTGATCCGCGAAGTTCGCAAACAGACCGGCGTTCTCGAACACTGGAATGCCGTCGCCGTCTCGAAAGAACTACAGCGGAAACCGCTGCCGGTTTGCGTCGATGGCCGGGAAATCGTGCTCTTTCGGAAGCGGAACGGCGAATCCGCGGCCATCAACGATAGCTGTGTCCATCGACGGATGCGGCTGAGTGAGGGCTGTGTGGTCGCCGACAAGTTGCAGTGCCCGTATCACGGCTGGACGTTCGATTGCGAAGGGAACGGGGAAAGCCCTGGCACGCCGAAGCTGCATGCCCGCACGACGCATTACGACGTTCGCGAAATGCACGGCGCGATCTGGATCAAAGACGCCCGGTCGACGGCCGAGTTTCCGCGGTTCGACATCGACGGCTATGTGCCGATGACGCCGTTCTCGGCCGTTGCGCCGGTCCCGATGGAGTTGGCGCTAGACAATTTCACCGAGATCGAACATACGGCGACGATTCACGCGATGTTCGGCTACGTTTTGGACCGCATGGACGAAGTGACGACCGAGGTTGATTTCACGCCGACGACGGTGCACGTCGTTAATCGCGGCCCGCATAAACCGATGGCGGCGCCGTTGCGGTGGCTGACGGGAGTGACCCAAGACTCGATCTTCACCGACGAATGGGTCACCTACTTTTCGCCCGTCTACGCCGTGATCGACCATAAATGGAGCGATCGCCAAACCGGACGCGAGGCCGGCTTCACGATGCGCTACTACATCTTCCTGACGCCGATCCGCGAAAACGAAACGCTGATCACGACGTTGACGTACGCCAAGTCGCCATGGCCAGGCAAGTACGGCGGCCTCAAGTTTTTCCGACCGTTCATCGATCGGATCGTTCGCCGCGAGGTCGCTCTCGACTGCAACATCATGTCGAAGCTGGCCGACAAACGGGCCGATATCCGCGGCATGAAGCTGAGTCGCTTCGATCGACCGCTCGGACTTCATCGCGAGCGTATCGAACGCATCTATCGTCAGAACGAGAGCGACGTCGAGAACGACGCGGAACTTGTCCGCAGCGATCGTCGGTAGTGTTTTCTCACCCAACGACGACATTCGTCTCCCATGTCCGCACGCATTTCAAGTCGCGGCATGGCGATTACTCTAACCATCCCATGACGTTCTTCCTGCGGGTTAATCGCGGTTACGTCGTTGTCGCACCTCTGCCTCCTGCCAAGGTTGAACGTTATGAAACCAACACGCTCGTCGGTCGCTCTCTTCGGCATCGCCAGTTTTATCGTCCTGTTTCTCGCCGCGGTACTCGTCGCCTCGCTGGAGGTCCGCGCGGTGAATGGACAAGAAGCCGACGCGACGAAGACGCCCGCAGTTGCGAACCCGCAACCGACGCCCGTGGCTGCCGCTGAAACAAAACCGCCGGAGGCGAATCCCTTCCCCTTCGTCGTTCGCATCGACAAGTCGGCCTTGCTGCGCTACACCGATAGCGAAGTCGACGACAAGCGGGCCGTCGATCAGTATGTGCTCGGCGCTCACGCCGTCGGCACGAGTCGCACCGAGGGAGAAATCCGCGGCGCGCTAATTCCCGATTCCAAAGAAGCGGCCTTCGATATCGTCTTCACGGGACAGTCGGCCACGAAGACCGTCGGACGTCAAGAACCGGCGTTGATCTACAGCCGGACGTTTACCGATTTCAAATGCACGCATCGCATCAACTTCGATCCCCGTCGCGGTTTCATCGTCGCCGGAGATGCCGACGTGGAAGGGACGACGCGCTTGGTCTACGACGGCTTTGCCTCGACCCGCGATCTCGGACGCCGCTTGATCGTCAAGATCGCCGAACGAAAGGCGGGGCAGGTGCACGAGCAAGCGCGGCTCATTGCCGATCGCGACAACAAGAAGATCGTCCGTGAAAGCTTCGAAGTTGAGACGGAGCGGCAAGTCCGCGACGCGAACAAAGGGCTCGACCTCGTCCGCTATATCAATCGATTCCTGGGTGAGAAGACGACGTTGCAGATGTTTGCCAAGTCATCGACCGATTGCATTCATATCGGCATCGGACCCGAGGGGGAGAAGTACGCCCCGATGACGGAGCTGCCGCCGAGCCGAGAGAAGTCGGCCCCGGTCGAGGTGTGGGTCCATTCGTCAATTCTCGGCGAGCCGGTGGCGGCGGTCATGAAACTCGCGACTCCGGAATCGAAGCTGAGCATTTTGGAACAAACAAAGATCCTGGGAGTGCTCTCGTTCAGCGCGCCGAAGGATGAGCCCGCCCTGGACATGGCCCTGCAAGACGGCTGGCTCGTGTTTGCTCTGCCGGAAACCGCTCTGCCGCCGCCGCCGGCCCCGACGGCCATGACGACGCCCACGGCGACGAAGTAGGCGCAATGATTACAGCAGCGCCGTCGTTTCCGGGTAGCCGAACAACAAATTGAAGTTCTGCACCGCTTGGCCGGCCGCGCCCTTAATCAAGTTGTCTTCCGTGCTGATCGTAATGATGCGATCGCGGACGACGCGGGCCGTCACATGGCAGAAGTTCGTGTGCGACGTGTCTTTCGTCGTCGGCAACGCGTCGACGACCTGCACGAACGGTTCGTTGCGGTAAAACTCGCGCAGCGCTTCGATCACTTGCTTATCGGTGTAAGTGCCGCGCGGCACGGAGTAGCAAGTCGCCAAGATGCCGCGATCCATCGGCACCAAGTGAGGCGTAAAGATGATCGAAGCTTGGCAGTCGGCGAACGTGCTCAGCGTCTGTTCGATTTCCGGCGTGTGCCGATGTTTGCCGACGCCGTAGGCCGAGAAGTTCTCGTTCGCTTCGGGATAGTGATACGGCAGCTTCGGTGTGCGGCCCGCCCCGGAGACGCCGCTCTTCGCGTCGATGATGATGCCGGTCGGTTCGATCATCTTCAACTTGAGCAAAGGGGCGAGGGCCAGGGCTGACGCGGTCGGATAGCAACCGGGGTTGGCGACTAGCTTGGCCGGCGGGAT
>CAMCTH010000607.1 GCA_945877965.1 Planctomicrobium piriforme
CGTACTTGGGATGAGCGTCGGTTGCGCTCGTTGTCACGATCACAAACGTGACCCGATCTTGCAGCGCGACTACTATCGGTTGTTGGCCTGTTTCCGCGATGTTGCTCCGATGAACCGCGAGAACCTGCGTCGCGTCGCGACCGACGAGACGCGGCAGTCGTACGAAGCGCGAGTGGCCGAGAAGCGAAATCGCGAAGCCGATTGGTACACGCAGATTTACAGGATCGAGCAACGGTTTCTGGCCGAAGCGGCTAAACGCGGCAAGGCGCTCGGCAGCATTCTCGGCGCCGATCTGACTGACTTGAAGTACAAGTTCTATCGCGACACTTGGAACTCGCTCCCAGACTTCGATTCGTTGAAGCCGGAGACAGTCGGCGAGGTGGCGGCCCGGCGGATTTCGCTCGAGCCGGCGACCCGCTCGGAGTCGATCGGCTTGGTCTTCGAAGGGAAGCTGCTGGTGCCGACGACCGGCGAGTACGAGTTCTCTGCTTCCGTGCGCGAAGGGTTTCGGCTGATTCTCGACGGTAAGCCGATCATCAACGAACCGAATCGCGGCTATCACAACGTCGCCGGCAAAGCGCAACTGACGGCTGGGGCCGTTGCGTTCCGCTTTGAATATTTAAATGCGGCACAGGCGCCGCGGTTGAACCTGTTTTGGAGCGGACCGAGTTTCAAAATGCGACCGCTCAGCGACGGCGTCCCTCCGGCGAAGCCGAACGAGCCCGACGTGTGGTCGTACACGACCGCGAAACCCGACGCGAAATGGATCGAGCCCGGCTTCGATGATTCAAAATGGAAGCACGGACCGTCCGGGTTCGGCACGCCGGGGACTCCAGGCTCGTCCGTCGCGACGATTTGGGACACGAAGGAGATCTATCTCCGTCGCAAGTTCACGTTGAATGAAGTGCCGGAGCGACTGGCCCTGGATCTGCATCACGACGAAGATGTGGTGATCTATCTGAACGGTCGAGAGGCGTATGCAGCGAAAGGTTTCTTGAAGGCCTACGAGCAAGTGGTACTCGATCGCAAGACGACGGAGCTCTTGAAGCCGGGCGAAAACGTAATCGCCGTCTCATGCAAACAGAGCAGCGGCGGTCAGTTTATCGACGTCCGCATTTCATCCGCCGCGCAGACGTTGCAAGAGTTGGTACGGCAAGACGGTGCATCGCTGCTTGGTCCCGCCGAGTTGAAAAGGTACGCGAAGCTAACCGAGCAGCTGGAGAAATCACGACGCGAGCCGCTGGAAGCGCCAGGGCTCGACGTCATGAGCGTCCGCGAACAAGGGATTCGCCCGACGCACATCTTACTTCGCGGGTTGCCGCAGGCGAAAGGGGACGTTGTCACGGCTGGCGCTCCGGAGGTGTTGGAATCAACCGACTTCGCGTTGCCCGCAGCAGTCCCGAGCGGCGACTCGTCGGGCAAACGAACCGCGTTGGCCCTTTGGCTGACCGATCCTCGCAATCCGATGACGGCCCGGGTGATGGTGAATCGGTTGTGGCAGTATCACTTTGGTCGCGGACTCGTCGCCTCGTCGAACGATTTCGGCAAGCTCGGCGAACTGCCGTCGCATCCCGAGCTGCTCGACTGGCTGGCCGCGGAGTTTGTCCGCTCGGGTTGGAGCATGAAGCATATGCACCGGCTGATCATGACGTCGGCGACGTATCGGCAAGCGAGCGCGGAACTCGGTGCGCTCGTCGTCGATCCCGACAATCGTCTTTGGGGGCGCATGAGTGCTCGACGTCTGACGGCTGAGGAGGTGCGAGATTCGTTCCTGGCCGTCTCGGGTAAGCTCGATTTACGCGTCGGCGGCGAGAGCGTACAGCCGCCGATTCCGAAGGAAGTGCTGGCCGGACAGTCGCGCCCCGGCGAAGGTTGGCCGACGTCGTCGCCGGCCGATGCGAATCGCCGCAGTATCTATGTCCGCGTGAAGCGATCGCTGCAACTGCCGATTCTGGCGACGCACGATCAGGCCGACACCGACGCGAGTTGTGCGGTCCGCTATGTGACGACCGTGCCGACGCAGGCCCTCGGCTTGATCAACGGCGAGTTTGCTCGCGAGCAAGGCGTCGCTTTGGCGGAACGCTTGCAGCGTGAAGTCGGCGAGGGAGTGCAAGAGCGCGTTCGCCGAGCATGGCAACTGACGGCCCAACGCGAGCCGACGCCCGATGAGATCCGCCGCGACGTCGAATTCATCGAACAGCTGCAAAAGTCCGACGGTTTGCAGCCCGCGGCTGCTTGGAACTTGTACTGCTTGATGTGTTTGAATACGAATGAGTTCTTGTACGTCGACTGACGACTGACTGTCACTTTAGCAATACGGTGAGACGATGAACGAACCGAATCACGGCACGCGTCAATTCTGCGGACGAACGCGGCGCGAGTTTTTGTGGCAGACCGGCAACGGTTTCGGCGCTCTTGCGCTCAGCGGGATGCTGTCGGGCGACGGTTTCTTTGCCAAGCAGGCTCAGGCCGCGCCGAAGTTCGTCAGTCCGATGGCTCCGAAGCCGCCGCAGTTGAAGGCCAAGGCGAAGAGCGTCATCTTCATCTTTTGCTACGGCGGGCCGAGCCATGTCGATACGTTCGATTACAAGCCGGAGCTCTATCCGCTTGACGGCAAAACGATCCCGGTCAAAACGTTCGGTCGCGGCGGCCATCGCAATCAAGGACGCGTCGTCGGACCGAAATGGGATTTCAAGCAGTACGGCGAATGCGGTAAGCGCGTCAGCGACTTGTTCCCGCATCTCGGGAAGAAGGTCGACGACATTGCGTTCATTCACTCGATGTACGCGGAGTCGCCGATCCACGGCTCGGCCATGTTGATGATGAACTCGGGCCGCATTTTGAGCGGCAACCCGAGTCTCGGTTCGTGGGTGACGTACGGTCTGGGCAGCGTGAACGAGAACTTGCCGGGCTACGTCGTCATGCTCGATCCGACCGGTGGGCCGATCAGCGGCCCCAAGAATTGGTCGAGCGGCTACATGCCCGCTGCGTATCAAGGGACGGTCGTCCGCGCCTCGGGCGTGCCGATCCACGACCTTGCCCCGCCGCAAGGACTGACCGACTCCGCGCAACGTCGCATGCTCGATCGTCTGCGTGAGCGGAACGAAGAACACTTGGCGTCGCGACAGGGCAACTCTGAATTGGCGGCGCGGATCGCGTCGTATGAGTTGGCGTATAAGATGCAGGAGCATGCTCCCGAAGCCGTCGATTTTTCGCAGGAGACGGCCGAGACGCTGGCTCTGTACGGGATTGGCGAGAAGCGAACCGAAGACTTCGGCCGGAAGTGCTTGCTGGCGCGACGGATGGTCGAGCGGGGCGTGCGATTCATTCAGATCTATTCCGGCGGCTCGCACAACGACGACAACTGGGACGCCCACGGCGACATCGTCGTCAACCACACGAAGCATGCGGGCAATACCGACAAGCCGCTCGCCGGTCTGTTACAGGACCTCAAGCAACGCGGCCTGCTCGACGAGACGATCATTGTTTGGGGCGGCGAGTTCGGTCGCCAACCGACAGCCGAGTATGCGAAGGGAACCGGCCGCGATCACAATGCGTATGGCTTTACGATGTGGCTGGCCGGCGGCGGGATCAAAGGGGGCGTCAGCGTTGGAGCGACCGATGAGCTCGGCAGCGCGGCGGTTGAAGATCGCTGCCACGTGAAGAATCTGCACGCGACGATCTTGCTGCAAATGGGCCTCGATCCGAATCAGCTCTCGTACTTCTACAACG
>CAMCTH010000608.1 GCA_945877965.1 Planctomicrobium piriforme
ATGCCCAGATCGAAATCGACGGCGTACTCGTCGGCCAACTCCGCGATCCGGCGGACCATCGCCAAGTTTTTGGCCCGCTGCTCCGCAGTGCAGTCGGCGACGCGCACGTCCGGATACTCCGGCATCTCGACCAGATACGCATACGGCGGGCACAAGTAGTTCGTTTGGTCGCAGAACGTGAGCGTGCAACGGTTGAAGCGACTGAGTGAGAGCCGTTGGAAATAGAACCGCCAGAACTCTTCGCTAAAGAACCACTCGCGCTCGCAATCGGCGTTGAACAGATGGACCGAGACGTTGCGCACTTTCAGAAACGGCTGCTCGACGGCCGGCGTGAGCCCTTCGTGCCACGGCTTCTCTTTCGGCAAGACGGCAATTCCGCGGGCCGCATCGCGCAGGGCATAGGTCAGCCCACGATCATCGTGCCCGGCGATGACGAAGGTCTTCGCTGCCGCTGCGTCCGCGACGGGGACCGTAGCGATGGCTGTCGCCTCCGACATTTTGGCGACTTCCTGCTTGGCTGAAGCGAGCGCCTCGTCGACCGCGGGCGATTGACCCGCCAGGCCGATGATGATTGTCGCGATCGTCTGATCTGCGGCCGACTGCGCTTCATCCGGTTCGTCGCCGTGCGCGACGAGCGCCTCGCGCAGTTCCGTCAATGCGCGGGCCGACGCAATCGGCAGTGGTCGCTCAACGACCAGTCGCACTTCCGCGCCGTGTGCCGAGCCGAATGCGGCAGCGACGATGAACCACGTCGCGACGATACGTATCCGAAATGTAAGCATCAAGCGCGGCTCCGGCGACGGACGTTGTTCAATTTCGGCCCTCTCTGTACGATACCAACGCCGCTGCGAAGACGCACTTTATTTAGTCGAGACAAGGACGCCCCGACATCATGTTGCGCTACTTAAGATTCCCTTACGACTTGCTGGTGAACGGTTCGGCCTACGCGGTTCTTAACTTCTTGATCCACAAGCCGACGCCGCTCGACGAAGAGCGGGTTTGGAAATTCATCACGGGTCCGGAGCCCGCATTGCGACGGATCGTGCGCGAAGCGTGGCCGCCGTCGTTCTTGCGTCGCATTCTGCTGCGGGCCAAGCAGTATCAAGATGCAGCCCTCGGCATCCAGGAACATTACGACGTCTCGAACGAGTTTTACAAGCTGTTCCTCGATCCGAAGTTCATGTTCTACTCGTGCGCCGATCACATCCGCGGCGACGAGACGCTGATCGAAGCCCAAACGAACAAGGCCAACCATCTGCTCGGGCTCATCGACCCGAAGCCGGGCGAAAAGATCGTCGAGCTCGGCTGCGGTTGGGCGTCGATGCTGCGTCACATCGAACAGCACACCGGCGACCGCGAGAACCTCGAAGGCTTCACGCTCTCGAAGGAACAAGCGGCCTACATCAAAGAGAACTTCGGCTACCGCGTGCGGCTGGAGAACTTTGTGAAGGCCGACTATCCGAAGGAATATTACGACAAGGTCTATTCGATCGCCGCTTGGGAAGCGATTCGTCCGCAAGAGAATCCGATCATCCTGAAGAAGATCTACGACGCGCTGAAGCCCGGCGGCCGCTTCGTGCTCCACTTCTTCTCGCGACTGACGCCAAAGCTGCCGGCCGCCATCACCGTCTCGCAGTTGTTCTTCCCGGGCCATGTGCCGGCCTCGCATCCCGAGATCGTGCACGAGTTCGAAAAGGCCGGCTTCCGGATCACTCAGATGACCTGCCATGACTACCGCACGACGTTGCGGCAATGGTTCGAAGCGATGGTCGCCCGCAAAGAAGAGGCGATCAAACTCGTCGGCATCGAGACGTATAACCGCTACGTCGTCTTTTTTCCGGCATCATACAAATACTTCGATGACCGCACCGGCGTGCTGTTCCGCTACGTCCTCAGCAAACCGCCGATCAAGTAACAGCGACCATTCACGTCCGAATTGTCAAAGTGCGATGCCCCCTCAACCGCGCGCCAACCTAAATCCACACTACCCATTCAATGCGTTGCGCGTGATTAATACTGCCACAAGCCGCTGCGCGGCATGAGGGTGACGCGCGGCAGGAGCTTTTGGAGCGCCTCTTCGCCGGCCGGGGTGATCTTCGTGCCGTTTAGGAAGATGTATTTGAGCGACGCCATCTTTCCCAACTCGGGAATCGCGGCGTCGGTGAGCGGCGTGTCTTCCACGAACAGAAACTTCACGGTCGTCAGCTTGGCGAGATCGGCGGCCGCGGCGTCGGTCAGCGGGCAAGCGTTCAGGTGCAGCGTCATCAGCTTGATCGCTTTCGATTGGGCAAGTCGTTGTACCGTCTTATCACCGCAGGTGGTTCGGCTGACGTCGAGATACAGGAGCGGCTGCTTGTCGATGAACGGGCCCACGCCGGCGTCGGTCACCTTCGTGTTGCGGACGACGAGCAAGTTCAGTTTCGTCAGCTTTTGCAACGCGCTCAGGCCGACGTCGCTCACGGCGGTGTTCTCGAACGCCAGATCGCTGAGTTGTGTGCAGCCGCCGAACGCGGCCAGCCCCTCGTCGTCGAGCGATCCGCTCCCCGCCATGAGAACGATGATGCCCGGGAACTTTTGGGCGAGCGTTTTCCAGCCGGCGGTCGTCACGTTCTTCGTGTGATTGATCGTGACCATGACCGGTCCCGCTTCGGCCGGCTTCGCGGCAATATCGGCGTCGGTCGTCTTGGGGAGTTGGCCGTCGGTGTTGTCCGGGAATTTAATCTCCTTCGGCGCTTGGGCCGCTGCGAACTCACCGCTCCAAAAACCCAAGATGCAAACGACGAGGACGAGCGTGCGCATGGCGCATCCTTTCCCAACAAGAATCCGCGGAAGGCGAGACGCGACGATCTTAGAACGTCCCCGGCGACGCTTCAACTGTTCTGCGTCCTGTAGGGAGCGCCCTCCGTGGCGTTCCGCGGAGCGCGTTTTGGTGTGCAAGGTGTAAAGAACCGCGAAGCGGTTCCATCGCACAGCCCTGAGTCGCGGTACGCCGCGCACTCCGGGACAACCGCCCACCGTGCCCGTAGAACCCTGCAAGGGTTCCATCGATTCATTTTGTTCATGATGCGACCCCTACAGGGTCGTCGCGGCATGGGGAGACATCAATACCCAGGGCGCGCGGAGTACCGCGGCCCTGGGCTTTGGGATGTTACGCCTTCAGCGTAACGAATGAGCGATGAAACAAAAACGAAAGCGTCGACGAACTTACTTCTTCGGATACAACCCGTCGACGATGTTCGTCAGCACTTGCATCTGTTCGGTGAACTCGCGTTCTTGGGCGACGGTCACTTTTTCGCGGCCGTTGGGGAGCGAGGCGGCGGGGCTGAAGCCGAGATAGATGATCTGCCCCGCGCCGACCGGGATTCGGCCGAGCAGCGCGTTACCGCTCGACGTGCCGATCAGGACTTCGCCCTTTTTGATCGACAGCGGTTTGGCGTTCTTGCTCAGGAGCCAGGCCAGTTCGGTCGACGGCGGCAGGCTGCGGAGCCAAGGGTGATCCGGTTTGAGCACCGTGTGATCGAGCGAGCGATCGGAGGTGAAGCCGCCGGTCAGGTCGTAAAGAAAAATCTTCGGCTCACGGTCTAGGAACAGGTCTTGGCGATCGCGGCAGAGCCACAACGTCCCGCCGGCTTCGAGGAATTTTTTCACATGGACCAAGTCGGCCGACGAGAACTTGTCGGGCACGATCTTCCCTCGCGTAAAACTGCCGTCGACGATGATCGTA
>CAMCTH010000609.1 GCA_945877965.1 Planctomicrobium piriforme
GTCCTGTCGCTTTTGCCAGCGATCTCCGTGGTTGCCTCGGCGGCCGAACCGATCGCTGAGCCGAAGGTTGTTAAATTGTTCGACGGCAAGACGCTCGACGGTTGGAAGGTGACGAAGTTCGGCGGCGAGGGGGAAGTGAGCGTCGAAGACGGTTTGCTCCGACTTTACATCGGCAACGACATGACCGGCGTCACCTACGCGAAGCCGTTTCCCAAAATGGATTACGAGATTTCGTTGGAAGCGATGCGGACCGACGGCGGCGATTTCTTCTGCGGCCTGACGTTTCCCGTCGGCGAACATCCGCTCAGCTTTATCGTCGGCGGTTGGGGTGGCGGCACGGTCGGACTGTCGAGCATCGACGATGCCGACGCCTCGGAGAACGAAACCACCACGTTCCATTCGTTCGACGACAAGAAGTGGTATCCGATCAAAATCCGCGTGACGAAAGAGAAGGTTGAAGCCTGGATCGGCAAAGAGCAGGTCGTCAACTTCAAGCACGTCGGACATCGGCTGACGATCCGTTCGGAAGTCGAACTCTCGAAGCCGCTCGGCATCGCCACTTGGAGCACTGCCGCCGCGTTGCGGAACATCGAGCTCCGTCGTCTCGCGCCTGCGGAATAGCCGCATCCTTTCGGCCCGCACGGAACTCGGCATGACGGCTGCGTCGTTCTTCGATCACTTTCTTCGCCTGCTCGAACTCGAAGCGCGGGCCGAGGCCGAGCAGCGGCGCACCCGGCAAGGTCGCTTGTCGGCGGCCGCGGCCGAACAGTTGGGGAACACGCTCGTCGATCTCGCGGTCGACGACGAGACGGCCGGGCTCGGCGGCCGCTGGATTTGGACCCTTTGCAAACGGAATCGCACCCTGCGGCTGCCGTGGACGCGAATCAACGTCGGCGCCCCGGTGCTACTGACGAGCGACTCGGGCGAAGGCGAACCGCTTCGCGGCGTCGTCTCCGATCGTTCCGAGCGAACGCTCGACGTCGCGCTACCGGCTTTGCCCGATGATGCCGATACGTCGGCCACGTGGCGATTAGACCTGTCTACGGACGAGATTGCCCGCGATCGGCAGCGGACCGCGATGCGGCGACTCCGCGACGCCCCGCACGGTCGACTGTCGCAATGGCGCGATCTGCTGATCGGCGAGCGCGAGCCGCGATTCCACGACCAGCAACCGATCACGCCGTTAGCCGACGACTTGAACCCGTCCCAACTCGAAGCGGTACGGCTGGCCTTGTCAGCCGACGACTTCGCGTTGATCCACGGCCCGCCGGGGACCGGCAAGACGACGACGCTCGTCGAGTTGATTTGCCAGTCGATTGCCCGTCGCGAAAAGGTGTTGGTCTGCTCCGGCAGCAACCTCGGCGTCGACAATTTGTTGGAGCGATTGACGAACGCCGGCGTGAGAACGTTGCGGCTCGGCCACCCGGCGCGGGTGCTGCCGGCACTGCGTCAGCGGACGTTGGACTATTTGGTCGAGCAATCGCCCGAGGTCGAAGTCGCGGCGGCATTGCGTCGCAACGCTTCGGAATTGTTCCGCCAAGCGGCGAAGCGAACCCGCGCGAAACCATTGCCGGGCGAGCGCCAGAATCGTCGCAGCGAAGCTAAGCAACTGCTGAACGAAGCGCGGCGGATGGAGCAGCAGATCGAGCGACACTTGCTCGACGAGGCCGAGGCGGTCTGTGCAACGTTGACGGGGCTCGACGATTCGATCCTCCGCGATCGTGAGTTCGACTTGGTCGTCGTCGACGAGGCGGCCCAAGCAACGGAGCCGGCCTGTTGGATTCCGCTGCTGCGGAGTCGCAAGTTGGTGCTGGCAGGCGATCCGTGTCAGTTGCCGGCGACGATCATCTCCAACGAAGCGGCCCGCGAAGGGTTGGCCGAGAGCCTGATGGAGCGACTGCTCCGCAAGGATCCCAAAAATCGTTCGCGACTGCTCGAAGTGCAGTACCGCATGCATCGGCAGATCATGGAGTTCTCATCGCGACAGTTCTACGAGGGGCGACTGCAGGCGCATGCGTCGGTCGCGGATCGGCTGCTCCGCGAATTGCCGGGCGTCGCGGTCGCGGACCCGCTCGGATTGCCGTTGGAGTTCATCGACACGGCCGGCGCGGGTTACGACGAAAAGCCGGCCCCCGACGGCGAGAGTCGTTCGAACGAGGGCGAGGCGCGGTTGGTCGTGCGCAAAGTGCGCGAGCTGCTCGCGGCCGGCGTCGCGCCCGAGGCCGTGGCGGTCATCACGCCGTATGCCGCGCAAGTGCGTTTGATCCGCGAGACGCTCGATGCGCCGGGAGTCGAAGTCGATTCGGTCGACGGCTTTCAAGGACGCGAAAAGGAAGTGATCATCGTCTCGCTGGTCCGCGCGAACGGCGAAGGGGAGATCGGCTTCTTGTCGGAGTTGCGGCGGATGAACGTCGCCCTGACCCGCGCGAAGCGTAAGCTGCTGGTGATCGGCGACGCCGCAACGCTCGGCGGCCACGCGTTCTATCGCGCCTTGCTCGATTACGCGGAAGAGCAGGGGGGCTATCGCAGCGTGTGGGAAGAACCGCTCGACGAGTGACGTCGGGGGCGCTTCGATATGCGGGCCGGTTACTTCGAAAGGTCCTGCAGCAGTGCGCGGGCCATCGCGTTATTCGGATCGACCCGTAGCGTTTCTTGGACCCGTTGCAGGGCGGCCTGTTTGTTGTTCATTTTCAGATAGGTGAGCACCAAGTTCTTGAGCACCCCCGGCTCTTGCGGGATCTGGCGATGAATCGGTTCGAGGATCGCCAAGGCCTCGGCCGTCCGTCCCGTCTCAGCGAGCACGGCGGCGCGGTTCGACGCGGCGCCGACGTTCGTCGGATCCAGCTGCAGCGCGAAGAGCCACTCTTGGTCGGCCTCGGGGAGTCGTCCCATGAAAAAACAGATCGAAGCCAATGTGTTGTGGAAGTTGCTGGCGCGGGGATTGATTTGGATCGCCCGCTTCAAGGCGTTGTAAGCGAGTTGGAGTCGCGGATCGGCGGCTCCCAGACGTTTATCCGGCGGCGAGAGTTGGTAGGCCGTCAGGATGAAGTTGCTGTAGTTCCCGAGCAGGTTGGCGTTCATTTGCAGTTTGTCAGCCTGCAAAGCTTCGTTGTACTTCGCTTCGGCTTCCGGCAGTCGGCCGACGTCGGCGTAGGCGGCCGCAAGATTCACAATCACGTCGATCGTCGGCGATTCGCAGGCATAGGCCCGTTCCAACAACGGAACCGCTTGGTCGTAATTCTTCACGTCGAGCCACGGCTTGGCGTAGCCCATCAGAATGCTCCCCGCCATGAAGCTCTTGTTCGTGAGTTCGTTCTTGCGATAAGCGTCGCCCCATAGGCTCATCTCGTCGTTATAAACTTCTGCGCGATCCGCGGAGGCAAGCGATCCGGCGACCACCAAGCCCGCGACGGGAGCGATCATCCAACGGACGCTGCGCGGCGTCGGTCCGAAGATCGCCCGGCCTAGTTTCTCGCCCAGCCAATACAGCCCGAGCAGTGCGGGAATGAGCGTTGCCAGCATCGGCAAGTACATCCGCCGCTCGGCCACCGGTTCGCTGACGATCGGCATGATGCTCGACGTCGGCGCGAGCAGGAGAAAGAACATCGCCCCGAGCCAAGCCCATTGCGGCTTGCGAAACCAGAGGGCAACCGTGCCGGCCAACAGTACGAGGATCAACAGGCCGTA
>CAMCTH010000610.1 GCA_945877965.1 Planctomicrobium piriforme
TACAACCGCATCATCGGCCACTACGAAGTGCCGCTACTGCATCCGGGCCGCGATCGCGAACGGGGCCGGCTCTGGCGGATTGTCTATCGCGGAAAGAAAGGGGGACATAAACCGCCGCTCGCGCTTCCCGACGACGTTGCCGGATTGACGGCCGAGTTGGCTTCGCCCAACCTGACGCGGCGAACCCTCGCGCTCGGCGAACTGACGGACCGAATTGGGGCTCAATCCATCAACGGGTTGCGCGATGCTTTCGAGCATCCGGCGAACGCGGAACAGAAGGTGACGGCGATGTACGGGCTGCATCGACTGAATGCCTTGGAAGACAAGGACTACTACGCCGCGCTAACGAAAGGCGGACCGTTGGTTCGGATCCATGCGGCTCGACTTGGAGCCGAGCGCCCCGCGACGCCGACGCTGCTCGATCATTTGCGAGCGGCCCTTAACGACGACGATGCGTTCGTCGTGCGGTCGGCCGTGCAGGCCTTGGCCGTGCATCGCGAGGCGGCGAACGTCGCGCCGTTGCTGGCGTTGTTGAAGCGTGTGCCGAAAGAAGACGACCACCTGCGGCACGCGGTGCGGATTGCGCTGCGCGATCAATTCGCAGCGAAGGACGTTTTAGCGGCGACGAACTTCGACACGCTCTCGACCGACGATCTCCCGGCGGTGCTCGACCTACTCGGGGCCGTCCCGGGTGCGGCGGCGGCCGAGCGGCAACTGGCGTTGTTGGAGCGGGCCGAGCTATCGCCGCAGCAGACGGCGCAGCAACTGCCGGGCCTTGCGCGGCGTCTGCCGGCCGAGAAGCAAGCAGTACTGATGACGCTCGCACGCAGCAAACTGGGTGACGACGTGCCGGCGCAGGCTGAGTTGATCCGCAGCTTGCTTTCTGCCCAGGCTGAGCGCGGAACGAAGCCCGACGCCGAACTGCAGAGTTGGGCCGAAGCGACGACCGCGGCCCTCGTCCTCTCGCTGAAGACCGACAAGTCGCCGACGATTGCGAAGCGGATCGCGACGGCGGCGGAGTTGTCGCGGAGTTTGAAATTAAAGGATCACGTCACGGCGTTGGCTCCGCTCTTCGCCGATCCGCGCGGCGATGCCGACTCGCGAACCGCGCTGGCCGAGGCGATTGCCGCCCTCGATCCGTCGCAAGTGCCGCCGGTCTTGGCGTTTGTCAACGACGTGACGAAGCCGAGTAATGAACGGACGCGGATCGTAGCAGCACTCGGGAAGACGCCGTCGCCGATCATCGAAGAGGGGCTCGTCGAGGCTCTGAAAACAGCGTCGGCCGGCATGCGGCCGTCGATTGCGACGGCCCTGGCCGGCAGTCCTACGGGAGCGGAAAAGCTCGTCGAGGCGTGCGCCGTCGGTCGCGTGCCGGCCGCCTTATTGCGCGATCGCGGCGTCGCCGATCGACTGGCGGTCCATCGATCGGAATCGCTCAAGAAGCGCGTCGCCGAGTTGACCGCGAAGTTGCCGCCGGCAAACGTTGCGCTCGATGCGGCCATTGCCGACCGCCGGACGGCGTTCGCGTCGGCGAAGCCCGATGCTGCGCGAGGGCTCGAACTCTTCACCAAGCACTGCTCCGCCTGTCACGCCGTCGGCGGGAAAGGCGGGAACATCTCGCCGCAACTCGACGGCATCGGCACCCGCGGTGTCGAGCGTTTGATCGAGGACATTCTGGATCCGAATCGCAATGTGGACCGCGCCTTCCGCAGCGCGATTCTCGTGACTGCAGACGGGCTCGTCGTCACCGGCTTGGTTCGCCGCCAAGACGGCAAGCTGCTGGTGCTCGCCGACAACGCAGGCAAAGAAAAGACCATCGACGTCGCGACGATCGAGAGCCGCACCGAGAGCGAGACCTCAATCATGCCGACCGGGTTCCTCGACGCGCTGAAGCCAGCCGAATTTATTGATCTGCTCGCCTTCCTGATGAGCACGAAGAAGGCGACGCATTAGTTCGCAACAATGCTGCGGATTTGCATCCGCAGTTATTTCGTCTCACGGTAGCCGCCGAGTTTCATCAGCAACACATACACGGCGAACGACGCGCCGAAGCTGACGAACCAGGCGTAGTCGTAGAGCCGGGACCAAAACGGGTCGACGGCGACGTAGCCGATGATCGCCAGGAAACCCGGGAGGCAGGGGGCGATACCGATCACCATGGCGATGACCGCCGCCGGGTTGAAGCCTGCCCCGTACCAGTACGGTCCGTTCGCCCTATATAGTCCGACGAGGTCGAGTTTCGTCTTGCGAATAACGAAGTAATCGGCGATCAGCACGCCGCCGCAGGCTCCGAGCAGCGACGAGTAGCCGATCAACCAAGTGAAGATGAAGCCGGTGGGGTCGGCGACCAGTCGCCACGGCTGGATCAAGATGCCGAGGACGCCGGTGATCAATCCGCCGGTGCGAAACGAAATGTGTCGCGGGCTCAAGTTGGCAAAGTCGTTGGCGGGCCCGACGACGTTGGCCGCGATGTTCGTCGCCAGCGTGGCGAGGCCGAGCGAGAACATCGCGAAGGCGAGCACCAGCGGGTTGTCGAACTTCTTCAACAGCACGACGGGATCCCAGATCGGCGCGCCGTAGATAACGACGGTCGCCGAGGTGACGGCGACGCCGATGAACGAATAGAGCCCCATCGTCGTCGGCAGTCCGAGCGCTTGGCCGAGCATCTGGTCGCGCTGCGACTTGGCGTAGCGACTGAAGTCCGGGATGTTCAACGAGAGCGTGGCCCAGAAGCCGACGTTCGCGGTGAGCAAGGGAAAGAACGCGAGCCAGAACTTGCCATCCTGCGGTTGGCCTGCGGCGAATTGCGACGGTTGATTGAGCATCGGCCCGAACCCGCCAGCCTGCTGATAGGCCCAACCTAGCAGCAGCAGGCCGAGCGCGATCAGCAGCGGCGCTTTAATGTTCAAGAGGACGCGAATCGAATCGATGCCGCGCCAGACGACCGTCATATTCAGCAGCCAGAACGCCAAGAAGCAGCCGAGTTGCGGCCCCGTGATGCCGAGTCCCTCGATCTTCGGCGCCGATTTCCAGGTCGCAAAGATTTCTTCGAGCAGCATGTGCAGCGCTTCGCCGCCGATCCAACATTGAATGCCGAACCAACCGCAGGCGACGAGCGCACGCATCACGGCCGGGATGTTGGCTCCGCGAATGCCGAATGCTGCGCGGCAATAGACTGGAAACGGAATGCCGTACCGCGTGCCCGCGTGGGCGTTCAAGACCATCGGCACCAGCACGATGCAGTTGGCCAGGAAGATCGTCAGTACAGCCTCGAGCCAGTTCATGCCCCGCTCGATCATCGACGACGCCATCATGTACGTCGGCACGCAGGCCGACATGCTGATCCAGAGGACCGCCAGATCGCGCGTCCCCCACTTCCGACCCGCGGCCGGGACCGGCGCGAGATCGTGGCCGTAGTAAGGCGAAGTCGAAACGTCTTCCTGAAGTTCAACGATTTCCGGCGAGGTCGACATCGCACATCCTTGAGCGAAGAGTAAGTAGCTTAGACGAGAGATCGCGGGGGCGCGGGGGTATTCAACGTATCCAGCGCGGTGAGTCGCAGCAAAATCTCTTCGCCGGTCGCGGGGAGATTCAATTGCGGCACATTGCGGCCCGCCGAGTACGACAGGGCGTTCTTCACCGCGGCCCAGACCGACAGGCCGAGCAGCAAGGGCGGTTCGCCGACC
>CAMCTH010000611.1 GCA_945877965.1 Planctomicrobium piriforme
CACTTGTTCGCGCTCCGCACCGCTTAGCGCCAACCGCGGTTCACGGACCCACTCGCGGCCGAGCCCGGCTTCTTGCACGGCTAGCTTGATGTACTGTACGAACTTGACGTGCGTGTCGAGCTTCAGCAACGGATAGAACCAACGGTACATCGCGCGGGCCTCGTCCCATCGCCCCGCGCGAGTCAGTTCCCAGAAGTATTGATTCTCCCGCGGGAAGGCGATGCCCGAACCGGCCACCCAGCCGTCGATGCCGAGCACCGAAGACTCCAGAATCAGATCGTCAACGCCGACGAATACTGCGTATCGATCGCCGACCGCCAAGCGGAGTTCGGTGATGCGACGCGTGTTGGCTGAGCTCTCTTTCAAGGCGATCAAGTTCGGAACGTCGGCGAGTTCGGCGAACTGAGCGGGTGTGACGTCGACCGGGTAGCCGACCGGATTGTTGTAGAGCATCCACGGCAGATTCGTCGCCGCAGCCACGCGACGGAAGTGATTCATCGTCTCAGCCGCGTCCGACTTGTAGACCATCGCCGGCATGACCATAAAGCCCGCCGCTCCGAGTCGCTCGCAATCGCGAACGTACGCGCAGGCCGCGGCCGTGCTCATCTCGGCGACGCCGCTGAGAACCGGCACCCGGCCGGCCGACACCTTCACCACCTCGGCGACGAGCGTACGCTTTTCTTCCGCCGCCAGCGTTTGATTTTCACCCAGCGAACCGGCGACGATCAGGCCGGTCACTCCTGAGGCGATCAGCGCCTCCCAATGTCGGGCCGAGGCTTCGATATCGAGCGACAGATCTTCGCGAAACTGGGTCGTCACCGCGGGAAAGACCCCGCGCCAGACAGGATAGGACATCGTTATTTTTCTCGGAGAAGGCGGATGCTGCTTTAGGTTGCGATAAAGTGCGGCTACTCGCGCCAGACTTCGATCTCGGTGAGGCCGCTACGGGCCTTGCCTTGATGGGTGAAGACGACGCGCAGCTTATCGGTCGAAACGGGATCGAAATGAACCGTATTGCGCAGGCCGCCGGTCGGCTTAGGCGGTTGCATTTGGGGCTTCGCGACGTCCCGCCACGTCGTACCGTCGAAGAACTGGATGACGTACTCGGCCGGAGCTTGCACACCGCCGCGATCGTCATAGAGGTAAAGTTCGACGCGACCGACTTTCTGCGGCGAACCGAAATCGACTTCGAGCCAATCGGTCGGGGTCGTTGATTCGTAACTCGTCCAACGATTGGCCGGCGTTGGAGTGAAGACGATGCGGCCGTCATTGGCCGACGCAAGTCGATCGAATCGCGAGGTGTGCGAGGCTTGCACGCGGGGAAACTCGGCGTCGCCGCGATTGAACGCCAGATTTCCTGCTGGGGGAGGCACCACCGCGACTGGTAAAGTCGCGACGCCCCAGGCTTCTAGTTCGGTAAGGCCCGACGTCTTACCGGCCGCATGGCGAACGACGATGCGGAGCTTCTCGATTGCTTGTTCGGGAAATCGCACCTGGTTGGCGCGACGCGCAGTGGGAGCGGCCGGGCTTCGCATTTGACCGTCGATCGGCAGCCATTTTTCATTGCGCCACGCTTCGACTTCGTAGCTCGTTGGACAGACGATCTCTTCGCGACTCTCCTCCGTGCCATCGTCGAGGAAATAGAGCTTTACCGTATCGATCCGTCGCGGGACGCCGAAGTCGACGACGATCCAATCTTCGGCGGTGTTCGAGCCGGCCGCGGTCCAACAATTCGGCGGATGACGGTGATACCAGTAGTTACCGTCGACCAGCTTGGCAGGCGACGACTGCGAACCCGTGTGCGAGACCGAGACTTGCGGATAGTAGTCGCCGTCGTTGTTCACGACGTAGTTCACCGGCGTCAGCGCCCCGACATTCGTAGTCGGAGTCGATCTACGAGCGGGAAGCCGCGCGGTTAACTTTTCCAAATGCTTCGTCGTGGCCAGGACTTCACCATCGACGAATAGCAGCAACCCCGCGCCTCGGCCGTAACGTTTGCCGTCGCGATCCCAAACGATGCTCAACCGGCGGCCGTGGTAGTTCACATCGTCGAGCGCGAAGTAGTCCCAGTCGGGCGGCGCAAGGGGCGCGACTTCGACGACGTCGTCGGCCCGCGGCACCAAACCGACGAGGCCGGTAATGATCAGATCGCAGTAGCCCGAGTGGAAGTAGTGTTCGCTATGGTTGTAGCCGTCGTGCCCTTCAAACGAGCCCGTCTCGGGATGCACCGCCTCGGCCAGGTAGGGCTTGCCGTTTTTGCGATGACTGCGCGTGTACGTACGGAGCAACTCGACGTAGTCGGCCGAGGTGAGCACCGATTGCCGATAGTTGCGCAAGAGGTTGGCTGCTCCTTTGAGCGTTTGCGTCGTCGCATACGGCCACGATTGCCCGCTCCACCAACAGCAGGAATTCTTGAGCAGAAACTGGGGGTCATGCCGTTCGACCGTCATCGGGCCGAACGGAGCGCGAAAGTAATCTTCGTCCATCAGGAACTTCCAGGCCGCTTCGTAACCGCGGCCGTCGTCGGGCAAGTTGAACTGCCACGGCACATAGCCGATGAGTTCGCGCCCATGCGTGTCGCCGGCGAACTTGCCCGATTGGTACGTCAGCGTGCCGGCCTCAACGGTTACGCCGTCTTGCTCTTCGTCGCGCTGGAACATCGGAAAGAAAAACTGCCGCGACGGGTCCCACAGTTTTGCTTGGAGCTGTTGCTTAATGCCATTCGCCTTCGTGCGGAACTTCTCGGCCGTCGGCGCGTCGCCTGCGAGTTCGGCAATCCGCGCGATGGCGGTGGCATCGGCCCACATGTAGCTGTTAAACGAGGGACGATAGCCGGGGGCGCCGCGAAGAATATCCTTCGTCTGGCGGCTGTTGATGTTGAACTCCATGCCGTCGTCGTGGCCGTTTTGCCAGAACAGACCGACCTCGGGGACCCACTGGCGACGCTCCCATTCGGCGTAATTGTTCACCAAGTCGGCGAGTAGATCGGTTGTGAACGGTGCGTCTTCTTGCACTTCATGAACGGCCCAGACGGAGTCGGCCAACCAAGTGCTGTAATTGCGCGGCTGGGCCCCCGGCGTGCGGAACCAGTAGCGAGCGTAATCACGCGCAATCCGCGGCTCGCGCAGCCACCGCGCTTCGTACAACTGGTGTCCCGCCGGACAACTGATCGCTCCATAGGCTCCCGACCAGAAGGGACGGTCGATGAACTCGGTGAACGAGTAGCCGCTGTTGGGCGACCCATAGGTGAGATGCTTGGTGAGCAACTCCCAGCGGTAGTAATAGGTCGTCGTAATGTCCGCGTCGGGACATTCAAAGAAGGGAATGTTCTGTCGATACCAGTCCCAATCGCGATTGTCCCAAAATGTTTGGGCGTCAAGTTGCCGTTGCTTATCGAGCACTTGCCCCGCGGCCGACTGCGGCGCACCGACGGCCGCAACGGCGAGGCAGAGCAGAAGTATGCGTGAGGCGTGTATTCGCATGGAGTCGAAGGACCACTCTTTCAAGGCGTGTGCAGAACCCGGAGCCTGCGACGATCGTTGCAGAGCTACGAGGTGAAGGGAGTGAGCCACGATTGCGGAGTAAAGAAGCCGGTCTGCCAGCGATCCTTGGTTTGGTACTCACGCACGAGCAGATGCTTGTCGTGCAGTTCGA
>CAMCTH010000612.1 GCA_945877965.1 Planctomicrobium piriforme
CTAACAAGATAGGCACCAGGGACGGGTCGCGGTTCGCGCCGCCGTCGTGGGCAACTATACTGAAAGGGAGCGGTCGGCGTCAGTCCGAACCGTGTCTGCAACCCCGTGAGAGCACCGCCCCGCGTGATGGAAATTAATCGCGAAGCCGGAACCGCCGGCGAACGAGCCGTTTTGGTCGGCGTCATGGTCGACGAACGAGGCCCGATTGCCGATGATCCGCTCGAAGAACTCGCCGACCTGGCGGCTAGCGCCGGCGTGATCGTCGTCGGCAAGCTGACGCAGCGCCGCCTGACGCCCGACAGTGCGACGTATCTCGGCAAAGGGAAGGTCGAAGAACTCAAACTGCTGGTCGAGGCGGAAGACGCCGACGTCGCGGTGTTCGACAATAATCTGAGCCCCGCCCAGATTCGCAACCTGGAGCAAGGGATCGGCGTGAAGGTGCTCGACCGGACCGAGCTGATCCTCGACATCTTCGCCGGCCGCGCGAAGACCCACGAAGCGCGGCTCGCCGTCGAGTTGGCGCAGTTGGAATACTCGCTGCCGCGACTCAAGCGGATGTGGACCCACTTGTCGCGCATCAAAATGGGGATCGGTATGCGCGGTCCCGGCGAAAAGCAGCTCGAAGTCGATCGTCGACTCGCCGAGAAGAAAATTCATGATCTGAAAATGGAGCTGCAAGGGATCGAGCGCCGTAAAGAGCGCCAGGTCGCCACGCGTAGCGATCGCAAGACCGTCTCGCTCTGCGGCTACACGAACGCCGGCAAGAGCACGCTGTTGAACAAGCTGACCGGCGCCGACGAATACGCGAAGGATCAACTTTTCGCCACGCTCGATACCCGGACCCGCCGCTGGCACTTGCCCGGCTGGGGACCGGTGTTGCTGAGCGACACGGTCGGTTTCATTCGCGATCTGCCGCACGAACTCGTCGCCGGTTTTAAGGCGACGTTGGAAGAGACGCGGCAAGCCGACCTGCTGTTGCACATCGCCGACGCGAGTCACCCGCAGGCCGAAGAGCAGATCGCCGCGGTCTACACGGTGCTTGAAGAGCTCGGCATCCAAGCGAAAGATACGCTGCTGGTGTTGAACAAGATCGACTCCCTGCCGGAGCGCGGTCGCTTGGATAACCTGCTGAGCAAGTACCCGCAGGCGGTGCCGATCTCGGCCCGCGCGGGAACGGGTTTGCCGCAACTCGCCAAGGCGGTGAGCGATGCGTTGAGCCGCGGCTTCCGCGACGTCGACGTCGAGACCGACGTCGGCAACGGCCGCATCTTGGCGTACTTGGCGGCGCACGGCGAAGTGCTATCGCGGCAGTTCCACGATGATCGAGTCGTCGTGCATTGCCGGATCGCTCCCGAGCACTTGGGCCCGATCCAACGCGACCCCGCGTTGCTGATCCGTCCGCACACGGCGAACGGCCACGCGATTCCGGCAAACGAAACGCCGGCCGACCCTGCATTAGCCAACGGCGCACCGCACGCCGACGAGTAAGGTCGACTATGCCGCGCCGTGAACTTCGCGATGCCCGGATTATTGTCACCGGAGCATCGAGCGGCATCGGGGCGGCTTTGGCCGAAGCGCTCGCCGCGCGGGGGGCGAAGCTCGTCGTCACGGCGCGACGTGAAGCGTTGTTGCAACAACTCGCGGCCAAGATCCGCTCCGCCGGCGGAGCGGTCGAGTACGTCGTCGGTGACATTACCGACGAAGCGGTCCGCCGCGCCGTCGTCGACCGCGCCATTTCAAAATTCGGCGGGCTCGACGTGCTGGTGAACAACGCGGGAGTCGGCGCGTTCGGTCGGTTCGACGAGGCCGACCCGGCCCGACTGCGGCAGTTGTTCGAAGTCGATTTCTTTGCTGCGTTGGAACTAACGCGACTCGCCCTGCCGACGCTCAAGCAGGGAAACCGCCCGGCGATCGTGAACGTCGGCTCGATCCTCGGCCGCCGCGCCTTGCCGTTGGCGTCGGAGTACTGTGCCGCGAAGTTCGCGCTCCGCGGTTTTAGCGAAGCGCTGCGGATGGAACTCGCGCAGTCGGGCGTCGACGTGCTGCTGGTCAGTCCCGGCACGACCGACACCGGCTTCTTCACCAGCGCGCTAGAAATGAAGGCCAAGCTGCCGTGGCGCAAGGAAGGCGCGCGCCAAGGAATGACGCCGGAAGCAACCGCCGCGGCGATCGTCGTCGCGCTGGAAAAAGGACGGAGCGAAGTGATCCCCGGCGTCGGCCCGAAGCTGCTCGCCCTGGCAGAACGATTCGTCCCCGGGCTCGTCGACCGCGCGATGCGACGTTATTTGTGATCGTCGCAACTCGTTCGTGGGCCGCTTGTTACAAATTCCCAGCGGATTCTTGTACGGCAACGGCCCGCTCGCGCCACTATTAAAGGGTGACGGCGGTAAATCTCCGCCTCGTCCCTCTCGTCTCCCGTCTCTAGCCTTTGCCGAGCCTGATCATGCGACTGACCCTGCGGACCCTGCTGGCGTATCTCGACAACATTCTCGAACCGTCGGCCGCGCAGGCGATGGCGGCGAAGATCGAAGAGAGTTCGACGGCGGCCGAGTTGGTCCATCGCATCCGCGACGTCACGAAGAAGGTGCGGCTCGCCGCGCCGACGGTCGACGGCAAGGGCTTGGGGCTCGATGCCAATACGGTCGCGGAGTATTTGGACAACACGCTGACCGGCGACACGACGCCCGATTTCGAGCGAGTCTGCTTGGAGTCGGACGTTCACTTGGCCGAGGTGGCGGCCTGCCACGAGATCCTGTCGCTCGTGCTGGTGCAACCGGCCGAGATCGATCCGGCGACGCGGCAGAAGATGTACGGCCTGCTGAACCAAACGGCGGCCCAACTGGCGAAAGCATCGGCGGCCAAGATTCCGACGGCGTCGAACGCCCCGATCGCGCCGGTCGCCGTGCCGGTGGCGGCCGCGGTCGCTGCGACGGTCCCCGCCGCCGACGGCAAGCCGAAGCGCGAAGTGCCGGAGTATCTGAAAGGCTCGGTCGACGAAGCGACGATGGCCCGCCGCGGTTGGGCCTTGGCGGCCGTCGCGCTGGTCGCGCTGCTGTTGGTCGCCGGGACGTTTGCCTTGGCGGTCATGCCGCTTGATTCCATCCCCGCTTTCTTGCGACCGTTGGCCGAGAAGATTTCGATCAGCCCGACAAACGTGGCGCAGAACGATACCGTCCTGCCGAAAGGTCCTCCGTCGGGAACGTTGCCGCCGATCCCGATTTCGTCGTCCACCATCCCGGCCGTAGTTCCTGCTCCGACAGGGCCGCTATCGACGGCACCGCTGCCGATCGCGCCTTCGCCGACGGCCGTCGCCGCGCCGACCGGCTTGTTGCAACCGCCGTCGGCCGTCTCGCCTTCGGCCGATGTGCCGCCGAGCCCGCTGGGGACCGCCCCGTTGCCGCCGCTGCCAAGTGGAGTCGTTCCGAGTCCGCCGCCGAGCGGCACCGTGCCTAGTGTTACTCCGCCCCTCGCTCCGCTTGGTACCGCGACCGGAACCGCCGTGCCGCCGACGGTCGTCGCGATGGGGACCGCCGCGGTCATTCCGGTGCCGAGCGCTACGGGCGCGACGCCGGTCGTATCGACGCCGAGTTCGCCCGATCAACCGGCGAAGATCGAGCCGGTCGGTCGCGTCAGCTCA
>CAMCTH010000613.1 GCA_945877965.1 Planctomicrobium piriforme
GACACTTCTCTTCATCGCCGGCGAGCAGCGCTTCGGAGAGTTGAACGGCGGCGCGCTCCAGCACCCGCTCTCCTTTGCCGACGTTGGACGGCAGGCCGAGCAGCTCGGGGCGAGCCGGCGTTCGACCGGAAGCCTTGATGAACTCGAACAGTGGGGCGAGCGGAATCCGGCGATGCCCGCCGGGTGTGTTCTCGACCGGAATGACTCCTTTATCGCACCATCGTTTGACGGTCGATTCGCCGATCCCGAGTGCTCGGGCGACCTGGCGTGGAGTAAAGGAATCGTGCATGGAGGGCGGCGGGATGGGGACGTTGTGAACGAATGTAGGCATATGCCGTCGTCCGTTCGTCATGTCCTAATCATAGGTCGGCCAATCTTGGGAGACAGGGGGAAACCGTAAAAAACTACTATAAAAGGACTTGTGGACGGTTTTGTAAGTGCGGGGCGATGCGGATGAATTTTTTCCCTTGTCTCAGTGTGCGCCGTGCGTACGATGAAGTGAACGAATTGAACGAATTATTGCTAGTGTCTCCGGAGGCGATTTAACGGCCGACGAGGCTGACTCGCCGGCGCACGAGCGATGGACCACATCTAAGGGAGTTTCGCATGGTTAAGGGAATCAAGGTTTTGGGGGTGATGCTGCTGATGTTCGCAGGCACGGCGGCGCGGGCTGCTGAGAAGGACATCGTCGACACGGCCGTTGCGGCCGGATCGTTCAAGACGCTGGCTGCCGCTCTGCAGGCAGGCGGGTTGATCGACGCTCTCAAGGACGCAGGGCCGTTCACCGTCTTTGCACCGACCGATGAGGCGTTTGCCAAGTTGCCGACGGGCACGGTCGAGACGCTGTTGAAGCCGGAGAACCGCGAAAAGCTGGTCGCGATTCTGAAGTATCACGTCGTGGCCGGCAAAGTGACGGCTGACCAAGTCGTGAAGTTGACAGAAGCGACGACGCTGCACGGTCAGAAGGTGGCCATCGCCGTCGACGGCGGTGTGAAGGTCAACGGCGCGAAGGTCGTCAAGGCTGACATTCTGACTTCGAACGGTGTGATCCATGTGATCGACGCCGTGTTGTTGCCGAAAGAGTAGTTCGCCCCTCGGCGGGCGGAGTCGATCATACGGCTCCGCCCGCATTTCAAATATCCGCTTATCGTTTTTACATTCGATTGGATCATCATCATGCCGCGGCTTGCCTCATCTCCCGCTCGTTCGGTCACACGCAATCTTTCCGACGAAAGCTCGCGCAGCATGAAAAAATCGCGGCGTAAGACGACTCGCCCCTCAGCCGAGCGCGTCCGTCGGGTGCTGGGTTGCGAATCGTCGTTCGTCGACAGTCCGTCGTTTCGCGATCCCCTCGTCGCGCGACGGCTGAGCGACTATGCCAAACAAGTGGAATCGGCGAGCGACGAGTTGGAGTACACCTTCTTCTCCGCGAAGAATCCGACGCTGACGGTTTGCGCCGGCGGCGTGACCAGCTTGCTCAAGCCTGAAGAAGAGCGCGAACTGTTTCTGACGCTGAACTATTTGAAGCGGCAAGCGAATGTCCTGCGGGCGACCGTCGATTCCGAACGCCCTAAGCAATCGCAGATCAAGCAGATTGAAACGCTTCATCGGCAGGCCCGGGTGGTGCGAGATCGAATTATCTCGGCCAACCTCCGGTTGGTGATGGCGATTGCCAAGAAGCAAGCGGATACTCGCTTGACGTTCGACGAACTGTTTAGCGAAGGGGTGCCCGTGCTGATGCGGGCCGTCGAAAAGTTCGACATCGAGCGAGGCTTTCGCTTTAGTACCTATGCGTACACGGCCGTCCGGCGATCACTCTACCATGCCAAGATGGAAGCGAATGAGCGGAGCAAGCGGCAGCGAACGTCCGTCGAGAACTCGGTGCTGGAACGTTTCGGCCAGGAAGCTCCGGCGACCGATCGCTTGCCCGATGCGGCGGTCCCGCTCGTCCGCGAGATGCTTGAATGTTTGCCTGAGCGAGAGAGTTTAGTCGTTCGTGCCCGATTCGGTCTTCTGCAAGGTCAGCCGGCCTGCACTTTGAAAGAGGTCGGACGGCTGGTGGGCGTGTCGAAAGAACGAGCTCGCCAGCTATTAGTTCGCGCTTATGACCGTCTGCGAAAGTTGGCGGAAGACACTCGCTTTGCGGCGGTCTTGCAAGTCGTCGGACCGCCGACCGACGTGGAGGATGTGCAAGCTTGAAGCGAGATCGCTAATCAATCGGCCATCTCACCTCGAAAAGCGGTACACTATGCAATCATTTAACGATGGTCGTGACGTGACTGCAAGATTTTCGAGGAGTCCAATCCGTGCAAGTCGCCGTCTTTAGCAGTAAGCCGTATGATCAGCAGTTCGTGGAAACGGCGAATGGGCCTTATGGGTTTGCGCTGACGTTCTTTGAGCCGCGGCTCACGATTGAGACCGTTGGTTTGGCGCAGGGCTTTGAAACGGTTTGCGTCTTTGTGAACGATCGACTCGATGCGGCCGTGCTGGAACGACTGCATGCCGGCGGCACGCGGATCATTGCCTTGCGTTGTGCGGGCTTCAACAATGTCGATTTGCCGACCGTCGAGCGGCTGGGAATGAAGGTTGTGCGCGTACCGGCGTATTCGCCGCATGCCGTGGCCGAGCACACCGTCGGGCTCATCCTGACGCTCAATCGCAAGATCCATCGGGCCTACTCGCGGGTGCGCGAAGGAAACTTTTCACTGCAAGGTCTGCTCGGGTTTGATTTGTACGGGCGGACGGTCGGCGTCGTCGGCACCGGGCAGATCGGTGCGGTCGTGGCGCAGATCATGCTCGGCTTCGGTTGCCGCGTGCTGGCGTTCGATCCTTTTCCAAACGCCGATTTGCTGTCGCGAAAAGTGGCGTATGTCGCGCTCGATCGTCTGCTGGCCGAGTCCGACATCGTGACACTCAACTGTCCTCTTACGGCCCAAACGCGACACTTGGTGAACGCGGATTCGATCGAGCGGATGAAGCAGGGGGTGATGATCGTCAACACCAGCCGCGGTGCAGTCGTCGATACCCCCGCGGTCATCGACGGCCTGAAGTCGGGCCGCATCGGGTATCTCGGGCTCGACGTCTATGAAGAAGAAGCGAACTACTTCTTTGAAGACAAGTCGGACGACGTGCTGGCCGACGACGTGTTGGCTCGCTTGTTGACTTTCCCGAACGTCATCGTCACAGGGCATCAAGCGTTCTTCACGCACGAGGCGCTGACGAGCATCGCCGAAACGACGCTGCAAAACGTCGCCGACGTCGCCGCGACGGGAAGCTGCAAGAACGAGGTCCGTTCGAGCCCGGCGAAGAAGTGACGTAGCGACACGCGCCGCGGCGACAATCGTTTAGCCGCCGGGCTTCCCCGGCGCTCTGAATCGGTTCACGGCATCAACGGCTCTTCGACCCGCAGCTTCTCCTTCGGCAACGAATCACGGAGATCGCTGAGATCGTAATCGAGCAGCGCGCCGTGAACGATGTTCGTCAGTTGGCCGGGCATCTCGGGATGACGCACGACGTCGAGCCACGACGAGGTCGTGCCGCGCAACGTTAGCTTCGCGTAGCGATCGGGATCGAGCGCAACGGCATGCAGGGCGGGAATGCTGGCCGAACCGACGGCGACGACTTCCACCGGACCGG
>CAMCTH010000614.1 GCA_945877965.1 Planctomicrobium piriforme
GTCGTTGACGAAGAACTCGGCCCGCGGCGGCGTGAGGCTCGGCAGGAACAACTCGTTGGTCTGGCGAACCTTCGGATCGGCCGACCGCAAGAACGTCCGAAAGCCGCGCATGCCGACGAGCTTGTCGCGGTGGAATACTTCCTTGATGAACCGCCATTCCCAGTTCGGTTCGTAGTCGGCGAACGTCAAATGTAAAAAGTCGTCGCGAATGTTCACTTCGCGTTCGGCCCGATTGTTGTCGACGATCGTCTCGCCTTGCAGGGGCGTCGCTTCGACGACGAACTCGAACCGGCCGGTCTCGTCGGGATTGAACGGGAACGGCAGCTCGACGACCTCGCCGTCGAGCGTGACGGTCTTTTCGCCGATCGTCTTCGCCTTGGCGGCCGTGCCGATCGGATGGGCCGAGAGCTTGATCGAAACGCTCCGTCCCTCGGGCTGCTCGCTCCGCAGCGAGACGCGAAGTTCCGACTGTTCGCCCTTCTTCATCAGCAGCGGCGCTTGCAAATCGACCGCCACGTCGAGCGCGGTCTTGGGGCCGAAGCCGACCGTGTAGAGCGGGACGTCGAGCCGGGCGGCGCTTTCGACCGTCGGCAGGCCGGCGTTCTTGTTGTAGTCGCTGAAGAGGACGATGCCGGCCGGCTTTTGCGCCGAGTACCGCTCGCGTAGATCGTTGAAGGCGTCGCCGAGCGCGGTCACCTGACCGTCGGTCGTTAGCTGCTCGGCGAGTTTCGCGGGGTCGGGCTTTGTGCCGTCGGCTTCGCCCAAGTTCAGCGGACGAACTTCGCCCGGTCGATCGAACAAGAACGCGCGGAGGCGAAACTTTTCGCTCAGCCGGGCGACGATGTTTTGATCTTCTTGCTTCAGAATCTCGCGCAGTTGCTCGACTCGCGGCTTGCGTATGGTTGCATCACCCGTGGAACCGGTCGGCGACGGTTGCTCGTCTTCGATCGCCATCGAGGCCGAGCCGTCGATGAGCATCCAGAGCCACGGCTTCGGGTGCGTCGCCACGCGCAGCTCCAGCACCGGCTCGGCGAGAATCAGCATGAACAGCAGCAGCAACAGCCCGCGAAAGCAAGCGAGCGCGACCTTGAGCCGCGGCTGCTTGACGGTTTGCGCCTTCAAGTAGAACAGCACGCCGAGCGTCGCCGCCGCCAAGCAGGCGAGGAAGACCATCGCCGGCGAACGTTCGGCCCACGGCGCGGCCCACGAGAGGTGCAGATCGCGGAGCGATTCGCTCGGGCCGTAGCCGAGCAGCTTGGCGAAGAACTCGTTCATGCCGTCGCTCCTGTGAACGGAGACGACGCAGTCAGGGCCGACGGCGCGGCGACCGCGAGCGGCGCGGGGCGCAAGAACTTCAAGATCGCCAACTCGGCGAGCAGGCAGAGCAGGGCGGCGACCATTAGCCACTTCCACAAGTTCTGCCCGCGGACCGAAGCCCCGGCGACGTTGATCTCTTCGCCCGTGCCGACCCAGCGGACGTCGGCGATCTCTTTCTCGCCGAGGGCCGCGTCTTTTTCGATGCCGGCGAGATGCGACTCCGACTCCGGGCCGTTCACTGCGAGCGGCAACGTCCACAAGGTCGTCTCCGCCACGGCATCGCCGCCGCCTAGTTCCGCTTGCTGCGCGACGATCTTATACGTCCCGCGATCGGCGAGATTGCGGAGCACCAAGGCGTACTTGTCGTCCCCCAGCGCATCGACGACGAGCGGCTCGCGGCGATCGCCGGGACGGACCAATTGAAAGTAAGTTCCCGCGCCGCCGACGCGCGTCGGCACCAAGACCGGCTCGGTCGTGTCGAAGTTCGTCCGCGGCAAAGTTCGCTCAAGCAGATCGCGGCTCATCCGGTCGAGCACGACAATCGCGCGCGACAGAGCCAGCGTGCTCCAAGAAGATTGCATCCCGGTCGAGCAGAACATCACCGTGCCGCGGTCGATTTTGCGCTCGACTAAGAACGGTAACCCACCGACGAAGCGACCGATCACTTGCGGCGCGCTCCGCTTCGCCAGCTCCTCGGGCGTTCGTTCATGATCACGATCGGCCGGCGGTTCGATCCACGGCAGCCGCAACTTTTCGACCGCCGGCGCGACGGGCAACGCGGCAGTTGTGTTCGTCGTCGTGGTCACCGTCGTCGGTGTTGCGGTGATGCGGGCCGCGGCGGCGCGATCTTCGCGGAGCTTCACGATCCGGGCCGTCTCGGTCGCGACGACCTTGCCGATCGTCGCTTCGTCCAACTCCGATTGGGCCACAGCGAAGAAGGCCGGCGCGGAGTAGAGATCGCTCAGCTCCTCGTCGGTCGCTTCTTCCAAACGGAAGTAACGATGGCCGAGCGTCGTGGCGTCGAACCGCAGCGGCTTCGGCGGATCGGTCTCGCGGACCGACAGCATCGTCGGCTTCAACGGGCAGGGCAAAATGCCGGCCCCGTCGCGCCACGCCAGTTCGGTCCATGAGCCTGGGTCAAAGTCTTCGCCTGCCGTGATCAGCAGCTGCCCGCCTTGTTCGACGTACTCTCGCAGCAACGCCGCGCGATCGCCGGGCGACGCGAGGCCGGCCAGCACGATCAGTCGGGCGTTTTGAATCAGCGAGCTATCGAGCGCTCCGAGGGCGACGTGTTGAATCTGCACGAGCTTCGGTTCGACGTCGCCCCGCTCGACGACCGGAGCCAACAAGCGTTGAATCCAGAGACCGCGACCGCCCGTCGATTCGGTCGCCTCGTTGTTCGGGCCGTGCGTCGTCACATAGACGATCGGCAATGGCTCGACGATCGGGACGACTGTGTGACGCACATCGTCCTCGGGCAGACGATCGGCGGAGAGCGCGACGCTGACGTCGGCGAAACGGGCCGCACTCGTGGCGTCGGGCTTGGCGAAGCGGTGTAAGAAGGTGACGGGCCTGCGCGCGCCGGGTTCGAGATCGACCGTGCGACTTTCGATCAGCACGCCGTCGACCGTGATGCCGACCTGCACGCCGGGCCGCCGCGCGGGACCTTCGTAACGGACGACGGCCGTGAACTCGGCCGCCGCACCGCCGACCGCGACGCCGTCGGTCGCGCGGAGATCGGCGACCCAAGCATTTTCCAGCGGCTCGGGCCGCAGGACGACGAGTTGCACGTCGCCCAACTCGGCGGCTCGCGGGCCGATGCCGTCGGCCGGGAAGTTGATCTTCTGACCGTCGCCGAGCAGCACGACCCGCTTGTTCGGCATGTCGGGCAATCGTCGTAACGCTTGCTTGCCGAGTTCGAGAGCCGCATCGACGCCGGCCCGACGATCGACCGGGCGGATCGCATCGAGCGCTTCGAGAGCCGCTTGCTTGTTGGCGGTCGGGTCGAGTGAGTAATCGGTCGGGTCGCTGCAAATGGGGACGATCGCCGTGCGGCTTCCCGGCGGCAGCGCTTCGACGAACCGTCGGCATTGTTCGAGCGACCGTTGGAGCACGGTGCCGGTCGTGTCGCGGAACGCGGTGCTCAGACTGTTGTCGACCAGCAGGACCGCATGGATCGGCTCGCCGACGCCGAACGACCCGACGCCGCTGGAGAAATAAGGTCGCGCCATCGCCAAGCCGAACAGCAGCACGGCCGCCGTGCGCAACAGCATCAGCAGAAGATCACGCAGTTGCATGATCCGCCGACT
>CAMCTH010000615.1 GCA_945877965.1 Planctomicrobium piriforme
TTTCCGAATCCGTCGAATCGGCATGGGGGAACCGTCAAGCGTCGAGGTTGCCGCGACGAAATCTATCAACGCAAGACAGGGGCACGAGCGTCGACTGAGCCATGGAAGGGTTCGGGAGGCTCGGCACCCGGCGTCTTGCCGGGGAGGATCGGTCATGGGGCTCGGATGCCGTTGGTTGCAAGTCGGATGCGTTGCGGCGATCGTTCAGGCTGCGAGCGGGTTGGCGCTGAGTGCCGATCCGCAAGTCGTCGCGGGACCGGCGTCTGGGTTCGCCGAGCTCCGCCGCGATTGGTTCGATGCGGACGCCGCGCCGCAGTCGACTTCGCTCCTCGAACTGGCCGCCGCCCAAGCCGCTACGTCGGACGCGAACTCCCCGGCCGACGAAGATCTGTACGACGTCGCGTTCCGCGGCGGCAACGATCGGCTGTTCGGTCTCTTCGGCCGCAGCGATCGAGAGTTCTGGCATTTCGTCAGCCCGCAAAGCAATCCTCTGTTCTTTGAAGACCCCCGCACGCTTACCGAGTTGCGGCTCCATTTTGCCAATCAATGGATTCCAAATTCGAACCCGGTGTTCCAGGGCGGGACGGCGCAGTATGTGGCCGCTCAAATTCGCGTGGCGATTACCGAGCGACTCTCCGTCATTGCGACGAAGGATGGTTACTTCTGGTTGAATCCGGCGAACCCCGGCGTCGCCGATACGGAAGGCTTCGCCGACATCGGCGGCGGGTTGAAATATAACTTCTATCGCAACTGCGAGACGCAGACGCTGGCGAGCGCCGGCTTCACGTACTGCATGCCGTCGGGGGCGCAGCGCGTGTTTCAAGGGAACGGCAACGGCGAATGGCACTTGTTCTTGAGCGGCGGGAAAGAATTCTTCGGCTGTGCTCACTGGGTGAGCGGAGCCGGCCTGCGCATTCCCAACGACGGCACGGCCCAATCGAAGATGAGCTACTGGTCGAACTCGTTCGACGTGCAGTTGACGAAGCGTATTTATGCCCTGACCCAAGTGAACTGGTTTCACTGGTACGACTCGGGCAACGCGCTGGCGGCGAATTTCGAAGGGAACGATCTCTTTAACCTTGGTTCGAACGACGTGGCAGGGAACGACATCGTCACGGCCTCGTACGGCACCCGGCTGAAGTTCGGCAGCTATCACGAGGCGGGGATCGCCTACGAGATTCCACTGACGCAACGGAAAGACTTGCTCGAGTCGCGGCTCTATCTCGACCTGACGCTGCGGTACTAAACGAAACCTGAATCCGGCGCGAAGTCGATGCTCACTTCGCGCCGGATACGTGAGCGGCCGGCATGAGCCGGTCGGTGGGGCTCCGGCGTTTTAGACGCGGAGAATTACCGGCCGGGTTATGCCGGCCGCTCTTCGTTAGCTCGCCACGGCGATTTTCCCCGTCATTCTTTGCCAAACGCCCCCTCCGCACGGTAGATTAGAAGGCTGGAACAGTCGAAAGTCCTTGGCAGGGCGCGGTCTTGCCGACCGCGGGGCGGTCATGTCGTTTCCCGTTGAATCGTTTTGGAAGCTCGTCGTCGAAGGGCAGTTGCTGTCACTCGACGATTGCCATCGTTATCACGCCGCCTGGGCCGCCCAATATCCTCAGGGCGACGCTCAGCAGCTGGCGGAATGGCTCTTCGCGCAGAACGTCATCAGCCGCTATCAGGCGTCCATCTTGCTCGCCGGTCGGGCGGGGCCGTTCGTCTATGGCGATTACAAGATTTACGATCGGATCGAAAGCGGTCGGCTGAAGGGGATCTTTCGCGCGATCCACATTCCGACGATGCATACGGTCTGCCTGAAGTTCCTGACGCCGGAGCAGTCGTCGTCGCCGGAGACCGTCGCGTGGCTGACTCAGCAGGCGGCGCACATTTCGCTCTCGAGCGCGGGCTATCCGCACTTGCTGCGGTGTTATCACTTAGTCGATCTCGGCCAATTCAAATTCTTCGTGTTGGAAGATCTGCAAGGGAAGCGGGTCGAGCGGATTCTGCACCAGAAGGGACCGCTGCCGCAGAGCGAAGCGTGCCGCATTGCGCGACAGGCCGCGCTGGGACTTTCGCGGTTGCATGCCTCGCAGCAGGCGCACGGCGATGTGCGACCGTCGAACCTGTGGGTCGACGTCACCGGCACGATCAAGCTGATGCAGTTCCCGCTGACGCGCGATGCGTTGATGCCGCCCGATTGGCGACAACTGGCGGCCGATCCGAACGCCGCCGTTCCGCCCGAGGCCGACTACGTCGCTCCCGAGTTAATTGCCGGCGGACAACCCGACGCCCGCAGCGATATCTATGAACTCGGTTGCAGCCTGTACGCCATGCTCACGAATCGTCCGCCCTTCACGGCGAAGACCTTGCGTGAGAAGTTGGAAGGTCATCTGAAAGGCCATCCGGCGCCGATTGAGCAGGTCAATCCTTCGATTGCGCCGGCGCTCGGCAAGATCGTCGGCTACATGATGGCCAAGAAGCCCGACATGCGCTATCAGCAGGCGGCGACGGTCATCGAAAAGCTGCTGCCGTTCATGACGCCGGCCGATGCCCAATCGCAGCCGAATCCGCCGACGCCGGCCTCGCAAGCGTACGATGCCTGGCTGTTGGAGCGGCTGACGACGCAACCGCAAGCGCCGCAAGCTCAACCGCAGGCCGCGCCGCCGATGCCAGCCCAAGCTGCGATGGTTCCGCAAGCGGCAATGATGCCGCAACCCGGCATGGCCGCTCAGGGTCAACCGTACGGTGCGCAGCCGTACGGGGCTCAGCCTTACGGTGCCCAACCGTACGGCGCGCAGCCGTATGCGGGCCAACCGTATCAACAACCGGCGATGATGGCCCCGGCCAATCCGTACGGCGCACAGCCGCAACAGTATGCCGCCGCGCCGCAATCGCCGGCATTTGCCCCCGCCGTCTCGGCCTCGGTACCCGAAGCTCCGTTTACCCCGCCGACTTCCTCCGAATCGCCGCGCCCCGGCGCTGCGCCGCCGCGTCCGGGTGCCGCTCCGCCGCGGTCGTTCGGTCCGGAGCCGGTTCGCGTGAAGCGGAACAACTCGAACGTCATGTTCCTGGTCGGCTTGGTCGGCGCGGCGCTCGTGTTGCCAGTCGGCTATTTCATCTACACGAACATGAATAGTCCGACCACGCCTGCGACGCCGCCGAAAACGACGGCCGGCACGACCGTCAAGCAACCGGGAGTGATTGCCGCCGTTCCCGCCGTAAGTCGTCCGGCGGCCGGCGGTCCGAAAGCGACTGCCTCGGCGACGGCCGCGGTCACGGCTCCGGCGACGGGCGGCGTGGTCGTGCGCGACACGATGACCGCGCTGGGCGATCCGATCTGGGATTCGCCGACGCACGGCAAGCCCCTCGCGCTCAACTACCTGCCGCGCGGCTCGTCGATGATCGTCGCCTTTCGACCCGCCGGCATCATGCAACACGAAGAGGCCAAGCGAATTTATCAAGAGAACGCCGACCCGGAACGAAAACTCCGGATCATCGGCCGAGCCGGCGAGTGGTTCGAAACGGTGCTGCCGCAATGGACCGGCACGACGCTCGAGAACATCGACCAAGTCGTCGCCGGCCTGCTCGACGGCACCGACAAACCGCGCATCGCGTACGTGATCCACCTCGTCG
>CAMCTH010000616.1 GCA_945877965.1 Planctomicrobium piriforme
GTAAACCACGTACTTGTAGCTGGTTAATTCTTTGAGGCCGCAGGGGCCGCGGGCGTGGAACTTGTCGGTGCTGATGCCGATCTCGGCTCCGAGCCCGAACTCGCCGCCGTCGTTGAATCGTGTGGCGGCGTTGACCATCACGGCCGCGCTATCAACGCGATTCGTGAATTCACGGGCGGCCGCGAGTTCGGAGGTCACAATCGCGTCGGTGTGGTGCGAGCCGTAACGATCGATGTGCCTCACCGCTTCGTCGAGCGACTCGACGACCTTGACCGAGATGATCGGGCCGAGGAACTCGGCGGCATGATCGGCTTCGGTCGCAGGCTTCGCCGTCGGCACGTATTCGCGAGTCGTCTCGCAGCCGCGGAGTTCAATGCCGTTCTTCGTGAGGGCCGCACCGATACGGGGCAGGAACTCGGCGGCGATCTTCTTGTGGACGAGCAGCGACTCGGCGGCGTTGCAGACCCCGAGGCGATGGCATTTGGAGTTGATTGTGATTCGCTCGGCCATATCGAGATCGGCCGAGGCATCGACATACACATGGCAGTTGCCGTCGAAATGCTTGATGACCGGCATCCGAGCTTCCGCGGCGACGCGGCGAATTAAACTCTCGCCGCCGCGCGGGATGGCGACGCTGATGTATTTGTCGAGCGACAGGAACTCGCCGACGGCGTCGCGGTCGGTTGTCGAGACAAGTTGCACGGCCTCGGTGGGAATGCCTGACGCGGCGGCCGTTTGAGCCAGCAGCGCGGCCAGGGCAGTGTTCGAGTGGAAGGCTTCTTTGCCGCCGCGCAGGATCACGGCGTTGCCGCTCTTGATGCAAATGGCAGCGGCGTCGACCGTCACGTTCGGGCGCGATTCGTAGATGAAAAAAACGACCCCGAGCGGGACGCGGACTTTGCGAATCTCCAAACCGTTCGGGCGGACGGTCGCTTCGATCTGTTCACCGATCGGATCGGGGAGTAGCGCGATCTCTTCCAGCGCGCGGGCCATTCCTTCGATCACCTTCGGCGTTAGGCGAAGCCGATCGACGGCGGCAGGCGTGAGGCCGAACGACGGCGCGGCTTCGAGGTCGCGGGCGTTTGCGACTTGGAGTTGCTCCGACTGCTTGCGGAGTTCGACGGCGCTGCGGCGGAGCCAATCGTTCTTCGTCGCGGTGTTGACGGTCGCCAATTCGGTCGACGCCGCTTGCGCGCGGCGGGCCGTCTCGAGACAGTATTCGCGAAGTTGAGTTGCGTCGGCGACGGCCATCGGATTCGTTTCTTGCGAGCAGACGTTACTTGAACGTGACTCGGCGAAAGCAGGCATTCGGGGCGGCGGAGTATCGTCGAAAGGGGGTGCGGCGTCAACGTCGATGCCGCTTGCCGGCAGGCCCGGCGACGATGCATCAACTCTATACTCGGAGAGACCTTACGACCACCCCACCGACGCCCCGAACAGCGTCAGGGCTTGCCGTGTCGGACCGACGTCGTGAACCCGGAGTAGCGGCACCCCTTGCATGGCTAAAGCCAGAGACACGCCGAGCGTACCGGCGGTTCGGTCGTCCAGTTTGTCCCCTAACGCCTTGCCGATAAAACCCTTCCGCGAATGGCCGACGAGGAGCGGACAGCCCAGATCGAGGAACCGCGAGCAGTTTTGGACGAGCGTCAGGTTGTGCTCGTGCGTCTTGCCGAAGCCGATGCCGGGATCGAGACAGATTTGGTCCTGCGGAATGCCGGCGGCCAGCAGCCGATCGCGTCGCTGCTTTAGATATTCGTGAATCTCGGCAACGACGTCGTCGTATCGTGGATCGTCTTGCATCGTCTGCGGAGTGCCGCGCATGTGCATCGCGCAGACGGCGGCGCCGGTTTCTCGCGCCACGGCGAGCATTTCGGGATCGCCCTCCAAGCCGGTGACGTCGTTGATGACCTCGGCCCCGGCGGCGATCGCAGCCCGAGCGACAGCGGCCTTCGACGTGTCGATCGAGATCGGCACGTTGGTTTGTGCGACGAGTCGTTCGATCACCGGGATGACGCGACGTAGCTCTTCATCGGCATCGACCGGCGTGGCGTAGGGACGCGTGCTCTCGCCGCCGATGTCGAGCAGGTCGGCCCCTTCGGCTGCGAGACGGAGTCCATGCGCGACCGCGGCTTCGATCCCCAAAAACCGGCCGCCGTCGGAGAAGCTGTCGGGCGTGACGTTCACGATCCCCATCAGCCGCGGGATCCGACCGAGCGCGAGCTCGCGAGTTCGCAAACGCCAGATCGTCGCCGGGGGAACAGCCATGGCTTTAGTTTACCACGGCGCTTCCATCAGGCCCACGATCTGCCCGGCGAGCGTGTCGATCGCTTCTTGCTGGGCCGTGCTGACCGATTGGCCTACTTCCGGATAGAACATGTTGTTGTTCAGCAAGTTGACGATCGAGGCCGGCGCGACGACCGACTGTGGGGCCTGCACGTCGACGCCGTTGCGGTCGACCCATTGGACGTCGACCGTGAAGTAGTATTGGAGTTCGCGTGCTTCGTCGGTCGGAGCCTCGACGGAAACGCCCTTGGTTTCGGTCCGAATCGTGCCGGTCAGCACGCTGTCGGCATTCGGCGAGCCGACGACCTTGTACGGCGTGCGACGTTCGATCTCTTTTTGCACCGCTTCGGTCAGACGCTCACCGAGGTTGCGGCGAAAGCTGGCCGATTCGAAGACCGGCACATAGACCGTCCGGACGTTGCACGAGTAGAGCGACTGCACGCCGAGCCGGTAGGGAGCGCACCCAAAGGCCGCCGCCGCGGCAATGCTGACGGCGATCCAAAGCGTGCGCATTATTCTTCACCCAGCCACTTGGTGAGCCAGGGGAAATGGTCCGGGGGAGAATCGGGGAGCGATTCGGTCGCTTTCATTTTCTCGGCGGCAAGCGTCGCGAACTTGGTGTCGGAGAAGTCGCGGAGGACGACGGCATAATGCTGCCGCGCGGCGCGGTTGTAACCGAGTCGACGATAGTACTCGCCCATGTCGTAGTCGCGTTCGGCCATTTGCGCGCGAATCGCCGCTTGGGCTTGTTGCAGCCGCGGCTTTTCTTCCGGCATCTGATGCGACAAGTTTCGCAAAGTCGAATCGACGAGCGTCTCGGCCTTTTTCAGCGGCGTGCGGTCATACTGCGGACCTTGATACGAATTCATGTAGCTTTGCAGACCCAGCAAGTGCGCCTGCTGCTGATGTTCGCTTTGCGGATAGTCTTTCCGCAGGATTTCGTACTGATAGGCGGCGTCTTCGTGACGATCGTCGCGGAAGTAGGCCGTGGCTTGCGCCATCACGGCGTCGTCCGCCAACGGACCGGTCGGATCTTGCAGACGGATCGTCTCGTAGACCTTGATGCCGCTGCCGTGCGTGTCGAACCACGGCCGCGTCTTGTCGAGGAAGTTCGGCGAGAGCATCGCGTAGTCGCGACCCTTTTCGTCCCAGTAGCGCGCGAGCGCGAACTGGCGGTTGATCGCGCGGTCGAGATGCCGCGAGTTTTCGTACTTCTTCAGCAACTGGTTCAGGGCGACGCTCGCTTTCGAGTACCGATCGGCAAAGAAGTAACTCTCGCCGAGCATGTACAGGGCGTCTTCTTCGAGCAGCGAGTTCGGCCAGCGGTCGGCGGCAATCTCA
>CAMCTH010000617.1 GCA_945877965.1 Planctomicrobium piriforme
CGGCGGCGCACCGAAAAGATACTCGGGATAGCGCCACACCAGATTCGCGCGGCCCAGTGCTTGCGACTTTTGCGACTGTAGCCGATCTTCATCGATCAGCATTCGCAACTTCTGCGGATCGAGCAGTGGGTCGTTCGTGTCGATCCGCCACTGCTCCAGTTCACTCAGCAACCGGCTCTGCACTGCGGCGGTCTCAGGCCTCCCCGCCAAGTTGGTGAACTCATGCGGATCGGCGTGCAGATCGTAAAGTTCAAACTCCGGGGCGGCGCGCCACGTTGCGTACCCGGCCCGAACTTCTTCGGACGACGCATCGATTTCCGCCTGGGTCGCGCCGGTTTCGACGCGCCGCGTCGTCGTGTAGTAGTCCTCCGCCTGATTCGGTTCGCCCGGCAATAGATTGCGAATCAGCTTGTAGCGCTCGTCGCGGACAGTCCGTTGCGGAAACATCAGCGACGGTCCGGGATGCGAATGACTTGTGTTCCATTCGGCGAAGAGATATTTCCGCTCGACGTAGTCGCGGGGTTTGTAAGCGAGCGGCAAGAGGGTTCGGCCCGCGAGACCGGGAGGCGGGGCGATGCGGCAGAAGTCGAGAATCGTCGGCAGTAAGTCGACCGTCGACGTAAGCTCCGTGGTCACGCCGCCGCCCGGACCGCCGAGAATCGGATCGAAGATGATCAACGGCACCCGCAGCCCCAACTCGTACGACGTCACTTTGCCGCGGCCGAACTGCGGGCCGTGATCGCCGACGTAGATGATCAGCGTGTTCTTCGCCCGACCCGAGCGCTCGAGCTCGTCGAGCAACAAGCCGATGCCCGTATCGAGCCGGCTGATGCAGTTGTAGTAATTCGCCGCATGCTCGCGGAGTCGAGGCGTGTCGATGCCGACGCTGGCCAAGGGTGTGACGTCGGCGGCCATGAACGGCTTCGCCGGCAGACCCGTGTCTTGCGGGATGAATGGCAAGTGAGCGTCGGCAAAGCAGACCGTCAGACAGAACGGCCGCGCGTCGTCGGCGGCGATGAACCTGTACGCTTCCGCGGCGGTCCGCCGGACGTCGCGATGCTGGAAGCTCACGACTTCGGCGTCGGCGAAGCGATAATCAAATGGAAACGCCGCCTCCGGCAGCACATGCAGTTTGCCGATCAGTCCGGTCCGGTAGCACGCTTCGCCGAGCAGTTTCGGCAGCGTGGGAATCCGTTCGCTATGCATCGTGAACTTGTGCGTGGCCAGGCCGATCTGTCCGTTCTGGTGCGGATAGAGGCCGGTGTAGATCGAGGCCCGCGACGGACTGCAAACCGCTTGCGTAACGAAGGCTCGTGTGAACTTCGTCCCGCGAGCCGCCAAGGCGTCGACGTTCGGGGTCGGCACCGTCCGGTCGCCGTAGCAGCCGAACTGCGGGCCGTTGTCTTCCGAAATGATCAACAGCACGTTCGGCTTCGGCTCGGCCGCCGTCGCGATCTCGCCGAGTGCCAACACGACGCAGAGTATCGTCGCTACCAAGCAACCGAGAGCGCGGCCTATCGTCATGATCAAAGTCCTTGCATGGTCCCCGTGCTCGACGCGAATTGATCGGCTTCGATTCCCATTCGCTGCAGCATGCTGACGTAGAGGTTGCAGAGCGGGTAGTTGTTCTTCTGATCGAACGCCAGATGCCGGCCGTGCCGGAAGCCGCCGCCGAATAGCAACATCGGCATGTTCGTGTTGGTATGCAGCCCGGCGTTGCCGAGTTGCGAGCCGTACAGCAACATCGTTCGGTCAAGCAGCGTGCGGCCTTGATCTCCGGTTTGCTTCATCGCTCCCAGTAGCGTCGCGAGCTCGCGGAATTGGGCCTCTTCGACTAGTTTGAGTTGCGCTCGTTTATCGGGCGAACCGCTTTGATGCGTCAGCGAGTGGGTCCCCGCCATGACGCCGTCGACGTTGAGTTTATTGTTGTTCGCTTGGTCGATCATGATCGTGACGAGCCGCGTCGAGTCGGTCTCGAGCGCCAGCCGGGCTAGTTCATACATCAGTCGCGATTGCGGGATCAACTCGGCCGGATCGGTGATGTCGACCGGCGGCTTGGCGGTCACTTCCACCTTCGGCTTGTGTTCCCATTCCTCGGCGAGGGCTAAGCGTTTTTCCAACTCGCGGACGCTGGTGAAATACTGATCGAGCTTCTGCTTGTCGTTGCCGGCAAGCGTTCGTTCGAGCGCCTTGGTCCGCTCGCCGACCGCATCCATGATGCTCCGCCCCTCACGCAGTCGAGCGACCTGCGCGTCGACTTCGTGGGCCGAGCCTTTCAGAAACAGCTTCGCAAACAACTTCGACGGCTTCATTTCGCCGGGAATCATCACGCCGCCGTCGGTCCATGAGAGGCTGCGCTTCTGCTCCGGGCCGACGACGATCGTCACCGACGGAAATCGGGTCAGATGCCCGATCTTTTCGGCGATGACCTGATCGAGCGAGATCGTGTTCTTGAAGCCGCCGCGCATCGGATGCGGTGCGGCCGTGAGAAAGCAGTTGTCCGATTCATGCCCGCCGTCACACTCGGGATGCGACGAACCGGTGATGACGGTCGTGTCGCGACGGAAGTCCTTCAGAAGGTCGAGATACGGCGTCGTCTCGTAGTTCTCGCCCGCGGTCTTGGGAGAAAAGTATTCGGACAAGATCCCCATGTTCGTGCAGATCGCCAGCATCCGCAGCGGCGGCTTGAAGGCAGACGCTTTCGCAAAGGCGGGCACCATGGCATCGAGCATCGGCAAAGCGAGCGCGACGCCCGAGGCGCGAAGGAACGTGCGCCGCGAAAGCGAATGACCGGAAGCGAAGTTAATGCGTTTCATGGGCTTTAATCGTTTACTTGTTTTGAAACATCCGGCTCGACACGATCTCATGCACGATCGAACGCATTCCGTAATCTTTCTTTTCCAACCGGGCGACGATCTCATCGACGTCGCGTCGATCTGCGAAGCTGATCCCTGCGCCGGTTGCGAAGGTCGTTAGCTTTTGTACCAAGTTGCGAGCCAACTGCGCCTCGTCGGCGAGCAGCAGTTGTTGGTAGTCGCGAATATCTTGGAACTTGCGGCCTCCTTCGACTTCGCCGCTCGCGTCGACGGGCGGACCGAGCTTGTACTTCTTCGGCTTGTTGCGGAACAGCGTCGTCACCTTCTCGCCTTGGCCGAGCGAGCGATAGCGGTCGCGATACGCTCCCAGCACGTCGAACGACTCCAGCGCGAAGCCCGGCGGGTCGAGCTTGGCGTGGCAACCTGCACATTCCTTGATCTCGCGATGCTTGGCGAGTTGAGCCCGGACGGTCGTGGCTCCTTGAATGTCGGGCTCGATCGCGGGGACGGCTTTCGGCGGCGGCGGGACCGGCTTGCCGACGATTCGTTCCAACAACCACGCTCCGCGCGGAACGGGCGAGGTCGTCGTCCCGTTGGCGGTGACCTTCAGCACGCTCGCTTGGGTGAGGATGCCGCCGCGAATGTGTCCGGCCGGCAACTTCACTTTGCGAATCTCCGTGCCGCGCACGCCTTCCAAGCCATAGAGTTCGGCGAGCGTCGCGTTGACGCAGACGAAATCGCCGTCGACGACGTACCGCACTCCCAAGTTACCTTGGAGCATCTCGGCAAAGTACGCACGCGTCTCGC
>CAMCTH010000618.1 GCA_945877965.1 Planctomicrobium piriforme
CGACGTCTTGGCCCGTCATGCGAATCCGATAGCCGTCGACGGCCAACGTGGCGTACGCCAGCGTCTCGCCGGCGGCCCAATCGAGCGGCTTCGTCCCGGCGGCCATTTGCTTCCGCATTTCGAGTACGAACTTTTGAATCTTCGCGTGCGGGTTGAAGTCGCTCGGCACGCTCGCCAACTCTTCCAAGTAGCGCACCAGCTTTTGCTTGTCGACGCCTGTGTTCGGATCGTCGGCTTCGTTCTCGGGTCCGCCTTTGTAGCCGGCCCAAATGCCGGTCCACGGATCGCGGCGCGGCTTGTAGTCGGGGCTCCGGGCGGCGTTCAGGTCGCGCTCGAGTTGCTCACGACGACGGGCGGCGATCGCGTCGGCTTCGACGCGCGAGATGCCGTCCATCTTGAGCAAGTATTCGAGGTACCCTTCGCGCACGTTCTTCTGCCGATCGATCGCCTTGTACCAGAGCGGCTGCGTGAACGACGGTTCGTCGGTCTCGTTGTGTCCGCGGCGACGGTAGCAGTACATGTCGATGACGACGTCGCGCTTGAACTCGCGGCGGAAGTCGACCGCCAACTGGACGCATTGCGCGACGGCTTCGGGATCTTCGCCGTTCACATGGAAGATCGGGCTCTGCAGCATCTTGGCTACGTCGGTGCAGTAGGCGCAGCTGCGGGCTTCTTCCGGCGGCGTCGTGAAACCGATCTGGTTGTTGACGATGATGTGCAGCGTGCCGCCGATGCTGTACGGGTGCAATTCGCTCATGTTGAGCATTTCTTGCACCACCCCCTGCCCGGCAAACGCGGCATCGCCGTGAATCACGACCGCCAGACCGCGCTCGCGGTTCGTGTCGTTGATGCGGTCCTGCTTGGCCCGCACGCGGCCTTGTCCGACCGGACCGACGAACTCCAAGTGGCTCGGGTTGAAGCACAACGACAAGTGGACCTTGCGGTTGGTGCTGGTGAGCCAATCGTTGCTGTGACCCAAGTGGTATTTGACGTCGCCGCAGCCGTGATGCAACTCGGGATCGACGTCGGCGAACTCGCGGAAAATCTGTTGCGGGCTTTTGCCCATGATGTTGGCCAGCACATTGAGCCGACCGCGGTGAGCCATCGACAACACGACTTCCGAAACGCCATGCTCGGCCGAGCGCTCGATCGCCATATCCAACAGCGGAATGAGACTTTCGCCCCCTTCCAGCGAAAAGCTCTTCGAGCCCAAAAAGCTCTTTTGCAAGAACTCTTCAAAGATCACGGCGTCGGTCAGCTTGGTGAGAATCCGCAGTTGTTCTTTGCGGTGCATCTCCAAGCGGTTCTCGGTCCCTTCCATCCGGTCGGTCAGCCATTGGCGGACGCGATAGTTGTCGATGTGCATGAACTGCACGCCGATTTGGCGGCAGTAGGTGTTCCGCATGCAGTCGGTGATCTCGCGCAAGGTCCGCTTTTTGGGGCCCTTGATTGTGCGCGTCGAGAGCTCCATTTCCATGTGCTCGTCGGTGAAGCCGTAGTACTCGGGATCGAGTTCCGGCTGATGCGGACGAGGGAGCCCGAGCGGATCGAGCGCGGCAATCATGTGGCCGCGCACGCGATAGGCGCGAATCAACTGATCGACGCGATCTTGGAACACGGCCATGTCCATGCCGTGCTTGACCGTCGCGGCATGACCGTTGGCGGCGGCGCCGTTGCCGTTCGTCGTGTGCGCGACGCTCGGCGCGGCCGACGGCGGATTGAACACGCTCGACGGCGTGAACGACGGGCCGATTTGCGGCTGCGGCCATTCGTGCGGCGCGATCTGCGCAAAGAAGCGTTGCCAATCGTGCGACACCGAGTTCGGGTCGTTCAGATAATCGGCATACAGCGCTTCGACGAACGCGGCATTGCCGCTGTTGATTTCTTCCGACTCTTCCGTAAACAGAGCCATCGTTAGTCGTCCGAGGTAAATGCGTCGAACCGAGCGGTGCGAGCGACTCGATTCGCAAAGGTGGGGCGTGCCGGAACGGGAGACCGACGGCGTGGGCCGACGGTTCTTCCGCTATCTTCTTTGTCGGACCAAACCTGGTCCGACCAAGTACAAGCGGAATAGTTTACCGAATACTCAACGATTGCCGAGACTACCGCGTCGTATTTGATCGCGGCAATCCACAAGCGACCGTCATCGTATCCTACGAAGGCGGGTTCAGTGAGGTGGGTGCTTCAGAGGTGTAAGCTTCTGGTGGTGATGGACTTAAGAAAACATCAGAGGCCCAATCGGATACGCCCGCCATTGGAAATCGTATCGGCCGGGTCCCCGGTCGCAGCGGTTGCGACGATCATGCTCGTCGGGCCGTTGCCACAGTTTAGCCCTAGTCTAACGTGGTGTGGCGGGCGCGTGCGAGAGGGGTTTTCGTAAACAATTGGCAAGCAACCGGTCGGCGATCCGACCTCGGCTGCTTCTCTGCTGGTGATTCGCCCTGCCGCGACGTATTCTGCCTCTCGCGGGTGGCGTCCACTGCTTGGGGTAATCCGGCTCGGCGGAACGGGGTGCTCGTCGTGCGTGCGACCTTGCTTTACGTAAACGGCAGCTTCGCGATCGTCGCCGCGGCGTTCTTGGCTTACTCGCTCTTCGCCCGCCATCAACTGGCCGTCACGGCGCACGATTACCTCCTCGGCCGGACCGTGACGTACGCACTGCCGCTGGTCGACGACGAAGAAGAACGTTTCATCCGCGGCTTGTTTCAACAGATGAACAAGTCGGGCGTCGATGCCGTTCGGGCCGAGTTCGCCGCCTTTCGTCGCGACCCTCGACAAGCGATCGAACGGACGTTGCGTCAGCCCGAGCCGACGAACCTCAAATGGATCGCGACCGACACCGTCCCCGTCGCGCGGCAGCAGATCACCGACTACTACGACGAGTCGTTCGCTCGCTTATTGCTCTACGTTCGTCTCTTCGCAGTAAGCAACTTGGCGTTAGCCTGCGTGCTGTGGCGGTCCGTTTATCGCTCGCGCGACGGCGTTCACCCCGCCCTGCTTTGGGGAACGTATCTGCTCGCCGTGAGCGTCACGTTCTGCGCCTATCACGCTATGATGCCCACCCTGTTCTTTACGATCCTCACCTATGCCGCGCCGCTGTGCGTCGTCGCCTGGGCTGCGACGATGGTGATCGGCTACGTCCAACGTCACTTCCAAAACCGACCGCTGATCCAGGACGAAGAAACGCCGGAGCCCATAGCAGCGATGACGTACGACGATGTCCCGAGAGAAGCCTGATGCGCGGGCGTGATTTAGTGCAATCGGTTTGCCGAACGTGACGTAATCGTTATTCGGCCCGGCAAATAAAGCACTTCAGATACTCGGTCTCCAGGCACGAGGCGGCGACCGGGTGATCGGCCGACGCGCCGCGGGTTTCGAGGATCTGCACATGCCGCTTCGCTTGGGCGGCGGCTTCGGCGACGATGTACAAAAAATCCTCGCGCGTGACCGAGCCGGTGCAACTGCACGTCACCAGAATGCCGCCCGGTTCGAGGATCGACAGGGCCGCACCGTTCAGTCGGGCGTAGGCCCGCATCGCTTCGGGCACGGCGGTTCGATGGGCGGCGAACTTCGGCGGGTCGAGAATCACGGTGCCGAATTTTTTCTTCTCGTCGTGCA
>CAMCTH010000619.1 GCA_945877965.1 Planctomicrobium piriforme
GTCCCGCTTTCTTGCCGAAACTGACGTTCGATGCCGAAGGGTTGCATCGCGCGGTCCTCAACGTCGTGTCGAATGCGATCGACGCTTGCGATCGCGAGGCGCGACGACGGGCGGCTGACGACATCGAAGAAGATGAAAACGCGTCGGAGGTGGAAGTCGATCCGGCGGCGACGGCCGGGCATGTGCTGGTGACGATCGAATACGATCCGGCCCGGTCGTTGGTGCAGGTCCGCGTGGCCGACGACGGCGGCGGTATCTCGGCGGCCGACCAGGAGCATATCTTTTCGCTGTTCGTCTCCAACAAAGGGGCGCGCGGCACCGGCTTGGGCTTGCCGGTGAGTCAGAAGATCATGCGCGAGCACGGCGGACGGATTGCCGTCGAAAGCGAACCGGGCCGCGGCGCGACGTTCATCCTGGAAATGCCCGCGGTGCTGGCCGACGTGACGCGAGACGTCGGTTCCGACATCTCCAAAACCTACGGCGTTTAGATGGTTCCGCCCTCTGGGGCGGTCCTTCGTCGCACTTTTTCGACTCGGTCGAGTAGTTCCGTGACGATTGAATGTCGTCCGAATTTAAGCCAACGCGTTGGCAACATGAATGTGATTTCGTCGCCGAACTGCGTTGGTGCATACAGCCAGAGCGTTATGGTTTCAGGATTCTGCCATTGCGACCAACTGATGTTACGGACGGCCGAGAGCGGGACGAATTCTTTTTGGCTGCGATTGCAAATCACCAAGCCGTCACCCGCATCCCATGCTTGATCGACATTGCGCCAAACGAGAATGCGAAATAGGACGTAACCCGCGCCGAACATGATCAGCGGAATAAACAAGACAGCGATTGGAATAGGTTGGCCTTGAATCTTAGACGCAATCATACCGACGGCGACGATTGACGTGATGCCGAGCCACCAAACAGTGAAGACTCGTTTGTAGAACCAAGTCATCTTCGACGACAGTCGTCGCGGTCTTGGATTCTCGACTCCGTCAATCATCTTGCAGATTCGCTTTTGACAAAGTGATTCGTGCGCTTCTCGTGACCGACGGTCGTAGCGGGGCCGTGGCCCGGATAGACGATCGTCTCGTCGGGGAGGCCGTACAACTTCTCGCGAATCCCGCGGGCGAGCGTTTCGAAACTGCCGCCGGGAAAGTCGGTTCGGCCGATGCTGCCGTTGAAGAGGACGTCGCCGCCGAAGACCACCGGCGGCGTGACGCCTTGGACGACGAATACGACGTGGCCCCCGGAGTGCCCGGGAATTTCGCGCGTTTCAAAATCGAGGCCGGCCGCCGAGTAGGCTTCGCCGTCGTCGAGCAGCACGTCCGCGGCTTCACAGGCATAAGGCAGGCCGAACTTGGCCGAGAGATTCAGCCGCGGATCGGTCATCATCGGGGCATCGCCGCGGCCGATGACGACCGGGCAGTCGGGCCAAACCTGTTTGAGCGCCGGCGTGCCGGCAATGTGGTCACAATGGCCGTGCGTGATCAGAATCGCCGCCGGCGTCAGCTTTTCTTGCTTTAGAAAAGCGATGATTCGGTTCCAATCGATCCCGGGGTCGAAAACGACGCAATCTTGCCGCCCCGGCAGGCTCGCAATGTAGGTGTTTTGCGCAAACGGCATCGACTCGATCGTTTCGACGTTCAATTCGGCCATGAAAGCTGCTCTCCGCACGGTGGTCGATCATCGCTACATTGTCGCACCCGAACTCCGGCATTGTAGATGTCGGGAGCCGTTCGGACGAGTGTGCGATGGACGCGAAGCGATGTTACGGAGGTCGGCGACCGTGAAATACCTGCCCGGTTCCCTGCGTTGGATGGGGGCGATGTTGTGGTTGTGCGCGCTGACGACGACCGAGGCGTCGGCGCAGGTTTACGCCCCGCAGCCGCCGGCGATGTTGCCCAGCGGTGCGACGAACGGCGCGCTGCCGCTCTCGGGCGGGAATCCTTTCGTGCGTCGCGGAGTGCCGAGGGCTTCGCTGCTCGACGCTCGCTTCGACGATCAGGTGCAGCCGGCCTCGTTCGAGCAACCGCTGCCGAGCGCGCCGATGCCGACTCCGGTTCCCATGCCGATGCCGCTGATGGCTCCAGTGGCCATGATGCCGCCGGTCGCTGCGCCTCTGCCAGTTGCCGCGCCGCTGCCGCCGGCCGCGCCGACGTTGATGTTCCAATCACCCGATCCGCAACCGATGCCGCCGCCGCAGACTCAGCCGTCCGCCGCTCCGGTTGCCCCGCCGATCGCGCAGCCGCAGAGCTTACGCGGCGTCGCCTTGTTGACGGTCCCGGCCGCGCAGGGCGAACATCCGCTGCTGCCGATTCTCCGCTGGTCCGACGATGCGTTGCAACAAGTGCAAGGTTTGAACGACTACAACTGCACGTTCACCAAGCGTGAGCGGGTCGACGGTCGTCTGCAAGAACAGCAGGCGATGTACGCCAAGGTCCGCCACCAGCCGTACTCGGTCTATCTGCAGTTTTTGGCGCCGGTCGATGTGAAGGGGCAAGAGGCGATGTACATCGAGGGGCGCAATCAAGGCCGGCTTCTCGCGCATCCCGTCGGCTTCAAGCAAGCGTTGGTCGGCACGTTGTCGCTGTTGCCGACCGACCCGCAGGCGATGGCCGGCAATTTATATCCGATCACCGATTTTGGCGTCCGACGGCTGCTCGAACGTTATCGCGACGCCTTAGGGCGTGAGGCGCAATTCGGCGAATGCAACGTGCGGATCGTCGAAGGGGCGAGCGTCGGCGATCGAAGCTGCACTTGCATCGAAGTCAGTCATCCGACGCGCCGGGCCGAGTTCCGTTATCACCTGACGCGGCTGTACGTCGACAACGAACTGAACCTGCCGATCCATTACGAAAGCTACGACTGGCCGACGCAAGCCGGCGCGCCGCCGCAATTGGTCGAAGACTACACCTATCAAGGCCTGCGCCCGAACGCCGGCCTCAGCGACGCCGACTTCGACGAGAAGAACCCGAACTATCGGTTCTAAGACTTCGGATTGTGAAGCCACGGTCCTTACGCCGGCTCGAAAGCACGCGGCAGTTTCAAGGTCCGCTCGACCTTGTCGTACCAGCCCTGTGGGGCGAACTCGCTGGTGTGTAGGTAGCAGCGGACGCGCACCTCGTCGCTTCCCGGCGTGAACGAGAGGACGCGGCTCATCGGCAGTGAACGATCGCGGCCGTGATAACGGGTGAGCGCACAGACGTTCAAAAAGTGCGCGCCCCACTTCGTTTCGATGTGCGACTTGCCGCCGGTCTTGTCGTCGGGGTTCGTGTGCGTGTGGCCGCCGAACCACATGGCGATCGCGCCGGGATGTTCGGCTAGATAACGTTCGAAGGCCTGCGCATCGGGCCGGCCGTCGACCCAGTAGAGATACGACGCTCCTTGCGGCGTCCCTTGCGGATAGTAACCGTGGTACTTGCTCTTCCACTTGCCGTCGGGCCCTTTCTGCATACCTTCCCATTCGCCCGAGGCGACGGTCGTGTCTTTCAATACATAGTGATGCGCGCAGAGGATCGTCGCGTCGCGGTTCGCTTCGACGGCCGCTTGCCACCAGCGAAAGGTTTCGCCCGTCACGCAACCGCCGGGGTTGCCGCCGAGTTGTCCGCGGCCGATTGTTTGCGA
>CAMCTH010000620.1 GCA_945877965.1 Planctomicrobium piriforme
GATTGGAATCGCCGATCGGATCTTTGCCCGCGTCGGGGCGAGCGATGAGTTGTCGCGCGGGCAGAGCACGTTCATGGTCGAAATGACCGAAACGGCGCGGATTCTGAACGGCGCGACGCAGCGGAGCTTGGTGATTCTCGACGAAATCGGTCGCGGCACGAGTACCTACGACGGCGTCTCGCTGGCGTGGGCGGTCGTCGAGTATCTGCACGAGCACGTTGCCTGCCGCACGCTGTTCGCGACGCATTATCACGAATTGACCGATCTGCGTGAATCGCTGTCTGATGTGCGCAACCTGAACGTCGCCGTTCGGGAGTGGCAAGACGAAGTCGTGTTCTTGCATCAGATCGTCCCCGGTGCGGCGGACAAGAGTTACGGCATCCACGTCGCTCGGCTCGCCGGCGTGCCGCGCATCGTGCTCGATCGGGCGAAAGACATTCTGGCGAGGCTTGAGCGCGAGCATCTCGACGACGAAGGAAAGTCGAAGCTTGCGCGGAAGTCGCGAGTTAAAGTGAACAATCGCGAGTTGCAGCTCACGCTCTTCACGGCCGCCGATCATCCAGTCGTCGACGAGTTGCGGAAGACCGATCTCGATCAACTCACGCCGTTGGCGGCCTTGAACCTGTTGCGAAAATGGCAAGAGACCGTCGGGCAGGACGCAGCAAAACCATGACGTTGCTCCCGGCGATTCGTCGACCGTTCGCAGGTTTGCGACGCTTCGCCGCCGGGATGGCCGATCTTTTCTTCCCGCCGATCTGCTCGTCGTGCGACGAAGACCTCGGCCCGAACTACGACGACTCGCGCTTGTGCGAGACGTGTCGCGACGGTCTGACGGAAGTGCCGACGTTTCGTTGCCCCAAATGTGCGGCTCGCGTGGCGATCACGTTTCAAGACGGCGACTGTCCCTGGTGCCGCACACACGATCTGCGGTTCGACGGCACGTTTACGCTCGGGACGTATCACGATGCCTTGCGGGAAGTCGTGCTCCGCTCGAAGTACGGCGGGTCGGAGCCGTTAGTGGCGGCGGCGACGAAATTGTTGCTACATCGCTGGGAAGAACCGTTGCGTGCCGCGCAGATCGATCTCGTCGTGCCGATTCCGATGTATTGGACTCGCCGGTTGCGCCGCGGGCATTGCGGTCCCGAGATCGCGGCCCAGGTGATCGCGCGGCATCTCGGCGTGGCGGACTACCCGCGGTTACTGAAGCGGCAGCGAAACACGCAGCCGCAGGTGGGACTGTCGATCAACCAGCGGCGCGATAATGTTCACCGTGCCTTCGGAGTTCGGCGACCGTCGCGGGTGGTCGGAAAGCGCGTGCTCTTGGTCGACGACGTGCTGACGACCGGCGCGACCTGTTCTGAAGCGGCGCGCGAGTTGAAGCGGGTCGGAGCGAGTTTCGTCGCCGTGGCGGTGCTGGCGCGGGCTCAAGGCGAGACGTGACAGCGACGCGACCGCGGTTATAATGGCCTGTTTAACCCTTGAGCAGCGATTGCCGGCATGGCCGATTCCCCCACCACTTTGCGACTCGGAACCCGCGGCAGTCCCTTAGCGCGTTGGCAGGCCGAATGGACCGCCGGCGAACTTCGCAGGCTCGGCGTCGACGTCGAATTGGTGCCGATCTCGACAAGCGGCGATCGCGAGCAGTCGGGCCCGATCGGGGCGCTCGGTTTGCAAGGGGTCTTCACCAAAGAGTTGCAGAAGGCGTTGCTCGACGGCACGATCGACCTGGCGGTCCACAGCCTGAAGGACTTGCCGACCGAACCGATTCCGGGCCTCGCACTCTCGGCAGTCCCGGCGCGCGGGCCGATCGGCGACTGCTTGGTGTCGACGCGCTATCGGACGTTCGAGGAATTGCCGCTGGGCAGCATCGTGGGGACCGGCAGCCAGCGTCGTCGAGCGCAGCTGCTCCATGTGCGGCCCGATCTCAAGATGGAAGACGTCCGCGGCAACGTCGACACTCGACTACGCAAGCTGGCCGAGGGGCAATACGCGGCGATCATCCTGGCCGAGGCGGGGCTGATTCGTTTGCAGTTGGAGCAGCACATCGCGCAGGTCTTGCCGAAGACGACGGTACTGCCGGCAGTGGGGCAGGGGGCGTTGGGCATTGAATCGCGGGCCGACGATGCGCGCACGAATGCCGTTCTCGCGCGGCTCGACGATCGCTCGACGCATCAAGCGGTCGATGCCGAGCGGAGCTTGCTCCATTCGCTCCGCGGCGGCTGCTTGGCTCCGGTCGGGGCTTGGGGAAGGATTGAAGCTGACAGTCGCCTGCATCTGACGGCCGTCGTGCTGCGGGCCGACGGCAGCGAGCGATTGTTCGTCCATCGTTCGGCCGAGCCGGCGCAAGCGGTTGAACTCGGCAAGTTGGCCGCTGAGGAATTGCTGGCACACGGTGCAGCGCGGCTGATTTCGGATTCGCGCTCCGCGCTCGGGCACTCCGCTCCAAAGTAGTCGCGGACTTACGCCGTTCGTCGTTGCGTCTGGCAGTGCCGGCGGCCATTCCGGCGCGATGTTGCAGGCCGAACTTGCCGATTGCGCCGCGCCGTCTTGGCGCAACCTCTTCGCGGTCGCTTGCCGGCATGCGGTAAGAACGTCTAATTCGCGGCGTTTCGTCACCTCGCCGCATTCTTCGAACTGGCTCGGTCCTTCGGCACACGGCTTGCTTTAGGGAAGAACGTCGCGGGGGGGCAATCCTGCGTACAACGTTCGATCATGGCATACGGGATGTACATCTCGGCCGAAGGTGCTCTGGCGCAATCGCTCCGCATGGAGACGATCGCCAACAACTTGGCCAACGTCGACACCACCGGCTTCAAGCAAGATCTGGCTTCGTTCCAGGCACGCTATGCCGAAGAGGCCGCGAGCGGACTTGCGCCGGCCGGCGACGGTGTGATTCCTGATGTTGGCGGCGGCATCATGGTCCGCGAGTCGGGGACGGATTTCTCCCCCGGCCCGATGAAGAACACCGGCGTCGACACCGATCTGGCTATTCGGGGCCGCGGCTTCTTCCTCGTCGACAACAACGGCGAACAGATGCTCACGCGGGCCGGCAACTTGCAACAAACGCCGGAAGGCATGTTCGTGACCGGCGACGGCAAGCCGGTGCTGAGCGAAGAAGGTGCGCCGATTTTTAGCTCGGGCCCTTGGCAATTCAACGAAGACGGCACGATCTTCATGCCCGACGGCGCCGCGCGGCTCGCACTGGTCGAGCCCGAGTCGCTGGGCGACTTGGTGAAGGTCGGCGACAACCTGTTTCGTTCGCTCGGTCCGGTGCAGCCGGTGCCGAACGAAATCCGCAGCGTCGCTCGCGGATTCCTCGAAGGTTCGGGCGTGAACTCCGTCAGCGCGATGGTCGAGATGATCGAGACGACCCGCGCGTTCGAAGCCAACGTGAACATGATTCGCAATCACGATCAAACCTTCGGCACGCTGCTGAGCCGCGTCCTTAAGGTTTAGTCCCCCAATCACGCGACCTGAGCGTCGCAACTTCCACTCCTTAACCGTTCGAGAGTCATGCTATGAGCGTACAATCGCTGTACACCGCCGCGACCGGAATGCAGGCGATGGAAACCAAGCTCGACGTCATCGCCAATAATCTGGCGAACGTGA
>CAMCTH010000621.1 GCA_945877965.1 Planctomicrobium piriforme
CTTTCGTTTTACGGCCCCGCGCGCCGCAAACTTCTTTCAGTATCCAGCCACTCTCGCGGCCTAACTTCTGTCGGGCACGTCTAGATTGCGTTTCGAGCGCAGGCGGTGCTTCACAAAACCTGCTGATCCCGCCGAAGTGTGGTCCTTTCGTAAGCATTCGACCGTCGCATCGACCTACCGAAACGGGGCCCGAAATCATAGAATGTGCGGCTTCACAACTAGGCGGAGGTTTTTAGTCGTATGAGTTCGCTCGATTCCCCAGGTTCGGTCGCAACGGAAATCAAGAAGGTCGCCATTTTGTTTGCCGGCGGGCCGGCTCCGGCCGCCAATGCCGTCATCAGCACGGCCGCCGCCGCCTTCCTGCGTAACGGCATCGAAGTCATCGGCATCAAGCACGGCTACTCCGGCCTCGTCGAGTTCGCCGCCGATCATCCGATGGTCGAAGGCAAAGACTATATCCAACTCGACTCGCGCACGCTTCGCCGCACGCGCAACAGTCCGGGCATCATCATCGGCACGGCCCGCACGAATCCGGGGAAGATGATTTCGAGTCCCGCGCACCTGCAAGATGCGGAGAAGAACAAGCCGTTGCGGACCGTCTACGAAGCGTTCTGCTCGCTCGGCGTCGACGCACTCGTGTCGATCGGCGGCGACGACACGCTCAAGACCGCCAACAAGTTCCAGATGTTCCAAAAGCATCTGCCGGCCGGCAGCAAAATGATCCCGGTCGTCCACCTGCCGAAGACGATCGACAACGATTATCTCGGCATCGACTTCACGTTCGGTTACTTCACGGCCGTCGAGACCCTGGCCGGCGAAGTTCGCAACCTGCTGGCCGACGCCGAGGCGGGCCGCAATTATTTCCTCGTCGAGTCGATGGGTCGCAGCGCCGGTTGGCTGGCGTACGGCGTGGCGATCGCCGGCGAAGCGAGCCTCGTCATCAGCGTCGAAGACATTTACGGCAAGTACCGCTCGACCGAAACGTACACCGACGAAAAGACCGGCGAGACCAAGTCGCGCGACGTGATGAACGTCGAAGAGGTCGTCAACCGCATCGTCCGGACGATGGTGGTCCGCGAGAAGGAAGGGAAAGAATTCGGCGTCGTCGTCGTAGCCGAAGGAATGGCCGAATTGCTGCCGTACAAGTACCTGGTCGGCGTGCCGCGCGACGAGCACGGCCACATTGCCATCTCGCAATTGAACCTCAGCCGGACGTTATCGAAGCTGATCACCGACGAATACAAGAAGCAGACCGGCAAGTCGCGCAAGATGGTCGGCCTGCAGTTGGGCTACGAAGCGCGTTGCGCCCGGCCGCACGCCTTCGACGTCATGCTCGGCAGCCAACTCGGCGTCGGCGCGTATCGCGCCTTGGTCGAAAAGGGTTTGCAAGGAGTGATGGTCTCCGTCTCCGGCCAACTGCAACTGCACTTCGTGCCGTTCGAAAAGCTGGTTGACCAAGAGACGCTCGTCACGACGGTCCGCTTCGTCGAACGCGACAGCGACTTCCACAAGCTGGCCCGGTTCCTGGAAACGAACATCAACGAACCGGTGCCGAAGAAGTAGCAGGCGCTGAGGCGCAACATTTAGCCGCGGGGCTTGGCCCCGCGCGTCTTTCGGTTCGCAGAACGCGCGGGGACGAGCCCCGCGGCTAAATAATGCGATCGTCGCTCGCGCGACGCTTACAGCAAAATCGCTTGCGCGATCGCGAAGTAGGTGACGATTCCGGTCACGTCGACCAGGCTCGACACGGCCGGGTTCGACATCAAGGCCGGGTCGAAGCCGAGACGCTTTAGGATCAGCGGCATCATCGCGCCGACCAAGTTGCCGCAGACCACGACTACGCTGACGGCCAGGCCGATCGTCAGCGCAAACATGGACCAACTAGCTCCCGCCGTCCCGTCGGACGACGTCAGTAGGGCCCTGAGGAATCCGACGAATCCTAATGCCAGCCCGAGCGACGTCCCCATCAGGATTTCATGCCCCAACACGCGGAGCCAGTCTTTCGGCGTCAGTTCCCCTAGCGCCAGCGCGCGGGTAATGAGCGTGGCCGACTGTGAGCCGCAATTGCCGCCGGCCGAAATGATCAGCGGAATAAATAGCACCAGCGCAGGAATTCGCTCGAAATCGTCTTCGAAGTTCTTTAATGCCCAAGTCGTCAAGAAGCCCGCTACGAACAGCACCGATAGCCACACGGCGCGGTTGAGCCAGAGCGTGACGAACGGCGTTTCCAAGTACGCATGTTCCAACGGACCGACGCCGCCCAAGCGGTGGACGTCTTCCGTCGCCTCTTCGACGATCAAGTCGATCACGTCGTCGTGCGTGACGATGCCGACCAGATGGTCGTCGCGATCGCAGACCGGGATGGCGAGCAAGTCGTACTCGGCCAGCTTCTTGGCGGTGCTCTCGGCATCGTCGTCGACGTAAGCCCGGACGAAGTCGGTCTTCATCACCTCCGACACGCGGCGATACGGCGGCGCGAGGATCAAATTCTTCAGCGAGACGAAGCCTTTGAGCCGGCGATTGTCGTCGACGACGTAGCAGTAATAGATCGTCTCGCGGTCGGGCGCTTCGTGACGGAGCCGTTCGATGGCGGCCGCGGCGGTTTCATCGGCCGGCACCGTCGCGTAGTCGCTCGTCATAACCGCGCCGGTCGTCCCTTCGGCGTACGACTGCAAGCGGCGAATGTCTTCGCGTTCGGCCCGAGCGAGTAGCGGGTAGATCCGGTCGCTCCGTTCCTGCGGCAGGCGGGTCATCAGGCCGGCCCGCTCGTCGTGCGACATGTAGGTCACGAGCGCGGCCAAGTCGTGATCGTCCATCCGCTCGGCGACGCCTTCTTGCAGCGGCTCGTCGAGATAGTCGAAGATGGCAGCCCGTTCGCGGCCGCTCATCAACTGCAACACGAAGAAGACTTCGTCGGCTTCGAGATCGTCGAGCAACTCGGCCGCGTCGGCCGGGTGATGATCGCGAAAGAACTCACGCAAACATGCTTCATCACGATCCGCGACGATCTCGCGGAGGTCGGGAGCTAGCAGAGGATTGCGCATGCGAAAGAACGGCTAGAAAGGACGGACGGTCGAGCATCCGGAAGCTTCTATGGTCAGAATACTCGGGTCGGGCAGTTCTCGCCAGGGTGCCGAGCTTTCAGTCGCATTCTCGTTGCCTGCATCGGCGTCGGTCGGCTCCGAAGCAATGACGACGGCCCCTCTTGCGGACTGCTCCGTCGCGTCGTGCTTCCACCATAACGTTCGACTGTGTCGCACGGCGATTAGCATTCGACCGTCGCTGAGAAATAGATTGAGCCCGGTCGGGGCGACGACGTCGATCGCGGCACACCAACCTAACAATCGCCGCAAAGATTCGCGGACAACGGCATACATTCCCGCAACGTCAGGCCGATCGCCGCTTGCGGACTGATCGTCATTTGACAGTTGAAATCCTTCGCGAGCTGCGTTGCTCAGCAGCCACAAGAACAGCTGCTCGCTATCGGTGTCGCCGCGGCGCGTAGCTTGCAGTTCGGGCAACGTCTCGCGCTCGAACGAGGCGCGGAGTCGGTCGAAACCTTCGATCGTGCCGTTGTGACAGAAGAGCCAAGGGCCGTAGGTGAACGG
>CAMCTH010000622.1 GCA_945877965.1 Planctomicrobium piriforme
CGGTTCGAGCAATACCAAGACGACGAGCAGCACCAGCACCAGTCCGACCAACTGAAACGGAATCAGAAACAAGAACTGCCAACCCCAGTCGAGCCCATGCGGTTGGTCGGGCCCGCCCCACCAGAGGTTGTAAACGAAGATGCCGGTGATGCCGCACCAAAACGCCGCCAACATCGCCGCGCCGACGACTCCGCCGAACGTGAATTGCCCGCGCGTCGTGAAGCGTACGCCGTCGAACTCGTCGACGCAGCGCATTCGCGAATCGCTCGGCCGATCGAGTTGCGGATCGTTCGGCGTGCGCGCGACGACGGCCCCGCCGAGACTCGATCCCGGGCGACGGCGAAAGACGATTGTCGGCGCGAGCGGCGGCAGCAAGGAGCGATGCACCGCCTCGCGTTGCAACGCTTCGAGCAGCTTGCGCAACTGCCCGGCGAGGCGTTCTTGATCGATCATCGCCAAACCGTCGCCGCAGCGGATCGGTCGGCCGACGGTTCGCACTTCCAGCTTCCGCGTCGTCGTCCGCTGTCCGTCGTCGGAGTTCGTCGATTCGGTCGCTGTGCCGAAACCGAGCAACTCTGCCACGGGCCTGCGTTGCGTCCGCCAAAAGATCATCGCTTGCGTCAGCGTCAGTCCTTCGGAGTTCAGCACGATCCGCTCGCGGCCGAGCAGTTGCCACACTAACACTAGAAAGGCGAAGAACCAACCGACGCAAAACACGCCGGCCCCGGCGATGTTCCGAAACTGCGGATCGTTCATGGCCACGCGCACGATTAGATAGCAACCGACCGACCAACCGCAGAGAAAGAACAACATAAAGCCGGCGACCGCGTTGTTGCCGGTTCGCCAGCGCGCACGGAGTTCGCCCGGCTGCTCGTCGCAGCGGTAGCCGACTTTGCGTTCGCGGGGAATTGATCGTGCCATGCGGAGCCTTGCGCGTTGGGCCCCGATTGTAACTCAGCCGTCGGGCGGCACCATGCGGCCGCGGCCGCCTATTCGTCGCGAACGACGAGCAGGCCGAGAAACGGCACGTTCTGCGCGGCCAGTTGCTCGCGGAGCCGAACGATGCTCCGCGTCGTCGTCGTTCCCAATTCGGCCACGGCGATGACGCCGGCCGTCTGTTGCAACGTGTTTATCCGTTCGAGCGCACGTTCGGCGGTCGTGTGGACGATGCCGTAGCCGACGTGTGCACGGAGGGCCGACCACTGGGCCGAGAGTTGCTCGGAATCAATCAACGAACCGGGACCGAGCAGCACGACGTCGGCCTTCGTCTGAGCCGAGATCGCTTCGCCGAAGCTGCGCAGCGTCGGCAGCAATTCGCCCGACATGCCGACGGCGACGGCCGCCGCCAAGGCCGGACGCGGCACCAAACGAACCAACTCGGCCGCCGCCTCGTGCATCTCGCGCGGCAACACCGGATTCGGCAACGCGACCTCACCCCAGGCAAGCGGCTGCGGCAACTCCGGCTCGGGCAAAGTCGCAGCGAAGGGCGCAACTACCATCGCCGCCGGCGTCGGCCAATCGATCTGATCCAAGGCGGCGCGCAACTCATCCACGTGGCGCGGCTCGACGAGCGGCAGCGCGTTGCGCCGCAGCTCGACGCCCTGCGGCACAACCTCGTCGACAAACTCATCGTCGACCAACTTATCGGCGGGGGCAATCGTCGAAGGCGAGTACGACGGCGTCTGCGTCTCCGCTTGAGACCGGCGCATGGGTCGGCTCTGCTCCAAACGATGCAACGCGTTCAACAAGGCGCTCATCGAGGATCTCCGCACGTGGCTCGCATAACTACGTCGTGCGACGCAAGCGCGAGAACATCTGGCGATAGTCGCGGTTGCGAACGAGCGTCGCTTCCGGCGTCGCCGCCCCGTCGAATCGCGGATCGTCTTCGATGATGATCATGTCGCCGTCGCCCGAGGGACGCGCCGCCGTGATCACCAAATCGTCGGGCTCGACCGGATCGTGCTCGCGAACATAACGGCCGACGGGCTCCGGAATCGCGGCGTGCGAAGCCTTTTCCAACGTCAGCGTCTCGCGAGCCACGGCGTACTCTGCGGCACTCGACGCGGGCGTCGGCAACTCGCGCGGCGGTTCAGCGACGCGCAACTCGGCGACCGGCTTGATCTCGCGATGCGCTTCGAGCAGCGCCGACAACACGCGCGCTTCCGAGCCGTAGACCGAGACCGGCGGCGTCTTGCGGAGGCGATCCGCAGCGGCGTAACGATCGACCACCACTTCTTCTTCGACGAAGTCTTCGACGAACGGATCGCGACGACCCGAGTTCAGGATCAGTTCCACTTCGGGCTCCTGTTTGGCAACGGGCGTGTATTCCGATTCCCATTCCGCCAAATGAGTTTCGATCACATTCAACGCATCGGCGGCATCTTGATCGGCTCCGCGCGGAGCCGAGGCCACCAACTCTAAAACGTCATCCTGGGCTGCGAGCGACGGCAGCGTGTGCGACGCGATCCGAGCGGCAGGCATTTGCGGCGCGACGGCCGGCGTCGGCTCGTCATCAATGTCGCCCAGTTCGATCGTCGGTTCGTTCGCAATCTTGCCGGTGCCGCTGGGCGCTTCGCTCCACGGAGTCGGCAGTTGCTGCAGATCGGCCCACGCTTCTTCGATCCCCGCCGTGTCGATCGGCTTGACGCCGCCGGCGCATCCGAGCACCAACGCGTGATCGCACGTTTGGTTGATCAGTCGCGGGAACCCGTCGGTCGCGCGATAGATCGCATCGAGCGCGCCGGCCGTGAAGATGCGAGTCGCATCGCCGCCGGCTTGCGACAGTTGATGCCGCACATAGTATTCGGTCTCGCTCCGATCGAGCGGTTCCAGATAACAGCGGGCCGTGATCCGCTGCTGCAACGCTTGAAGCCGCGGCGAGGCGAGTCGTTCTTCCAGTATCGAACTGCCGACGAGGACCAACCGCACGCGCGGCTCGCCGCGTCGCGCTAAGTCGGCCAACATCCGCACTTCTTCCAACAGCCGCAGCGGCAAAGTGTGCGCGCCGTCGACGATCAGTAGCAGTCCCGGCGCAGTGCTTTCGCCGGCCAGACGTTCGACGAGCGACAAGCGGAGTTCCCCTTCGTCGAGCCCGCGATACGGCAGGCCGAGTTCGAAGAGGATCCCTTGCAAGAACGCGCGGCGCGTTGAGAGCCCGCCGAGATTCGGCATGGCGACGGCCGCCTCGTTGCGGAAGCGTTCGGCCAGCTTCATGCAGAGCAGCGTCTTGCCAGTCCCGGCGGGTCCGACGATGAGCGCGGTCCCTTCGGCACGGCTCAGACAGCGCTCCAGCGTTTGACGCGACGCGTCGATCGTGCGCGCGGGGAAGTAATGGTCGGTTTGCGGCGAGGCGGCGAACGGTCGTTGCCGACACTCGAAAAACGATGCGTACATCTGCGAGCGGCCCTCAATGCAAGTCGCGGCGGTTCGTTTCAGGCGGGGTGCGATGCGTGTCGGTCGGCATGGCAATGCCGGCACCGAGCCCAGGAACGGGGGCGGCGTACAGGTTTCTTCGGCAGGAAAGATGCAACGGCTAAAGGCTCGCGGTAAGATTTAACCGTCGTGCTCGCAAGGCAAGCTCTGCCGACGACGAAATCTAGAGG
>CAMCTH010000623.1 GCA_945877965.1 Planctomicrobium piriforme
ATTCTGCACTTTTGTGCGCGAGGTCTCGCCACCCAATCCAAAAAAGGGGGCTGGCCGGAAATACCACCTGGCGATTCTGCTTCAGCCCCCTCAGACCCTTATTGCCGTAACGCGTTGTCCTCATTCAAGAACGGGCACATCGCAGCCACCCATACGTGGGTCGGCGAGAACTCGCGCACAAAACTCCATAATGTCGTGACACACAGCTGGGCTCTCAGCAGCCGCGTCTTAGCAGTGCCTTCCGGCAACCGCACTCCGGCCAACGAAAAGTCCGCAACTTTGAGCAGCAGCGTAATTAGTCGCAGCAGCGACACGAGGCGGTCAGGGCGACGACGGAGGACGAGGATCTGCTGTAGTTGAATGTTGTCATTGTTGATGGCCGGCAACGTGACGACTGGCGCCGTCATCGGCGCGAGCCAGCCACGCGCCGTAGATCGGGGTACTCCGCACCCGACTGCCGCGTCGATGTTCTTGCTGTTGCAGACCATCTCTCGCAGGCGATGATCATATCGGCGCTGGGTGCGGGTGGTTGAGGTCATCCTTCAATAATCACCAAGAACACGTCGGAGAGAAACTCAACGAGAGAGAGGAGAGTAGCCGTCCGAGTGGCGAGAACTCGCGCGGAAAGTCCCAAATGTCTTGGCGCACAGCACGGCAGCCGCACGGCGTGTTCCATTTTCACAGAACCACGATGTTCTTTTACGCGAGCTTCCCAGATATTGCGCCGATTTCCCGAAAGCCGCCGCAAAGCCGCTAAACAGTTGTCAAGATAAAAGTCGGTGGATCAGCGCACCGCGGTTCAAACTCGGTTAGGTTTTTTGACCATACGCGCACTCTTCCACATCCCCCACTCATTTCTTGCCGTTCCCGGGCAGGGCTTTGTTTTGGAGCAGGCTGTCGAGTTCGTTGCCGAGGACCCCGGACAGTTCGTCGGCGGAATAGATTTCTAGTTCCGCTAGCCGAACGACGCCGTCGGTTTTGGCCGAGTCGTTGCGGCCGGCCCACAAGTAAAGGAGCTCGTCGAACTTTCCGGCGGGGCAGTTGAAGATGTGGATGAGTTGCTGGTTGTCGATGACAACTCCCGCCGTACGCCATTGTTTGGTCGCCGCGTCTCGCACGTAGACGGCAAACCGTTGCGTCGTGCGTTCCTTCACGCTCTGCTGGTCTGCGATCGGGCCGGAGTTGTCTTCGTAGATCGCGATGGAGCGGATCTCTTGAGGCTGCTTAAAACGAACGCGACATTCGGCGCGTTCGATCGCCGTGCCGCGGGGCTGCGCGGTCCAGGCCGTCTCTTGATTGGCGATCACGCCGTCGACTAATCGTAACGATGTCGACGGACACGGATACGGTTCGTGTCGGATCGTCGAATCGCCGCCGGTCCATGGCATCACAAGGTTACTCAGATTGCCTACCGGTTTGCTGCGGGCCGTCGGATCGCCAAAGGCAATCGGATCCAATCGCGGCGATGTCTCTCGGGGCGAGTCGTGCTTGAGCATTGCCTTGGCGGAGCCGTCGAAGACGAGATTCTGCCCGCCGAAGTTAATTGCGGTGACGCTCAGATCAGCCGCAAGAAGACCGGCGTCGCTCGGCGTCGCCGACTCGTAGGTCCGAGTCGGTTTCTTGGAGTTGTCGGAACTTAAACGGGGTTCGACGGCGCACAGCGTCAACGTCACTGTTCCGGTTTCGTTGGCGCGGAAAGCGGCACGACGGCGCGTAAGGTAACGGCTTAGCGGCAGCCTCGCGGTGTACGGCAAGTTGTCCGACTTTTGCTTGCCGACGACCGCAATCTCCAGCCGAGTGTACGGAGTCAGCCGACTGGGCTCGGCAACCCCGGACAGTAACTCGATAAGATACGTCCGACCCGCGACGACCTGCAGCGAGAAGGACGCATCGGGAGCCAGTTTGTTGACCGTGACTGAACCGACCGGATCGCCCGGCAACGGCGCGGCGGGCCTTGCAATGCGATCGAGTTGATCGCCGGTGATGAGATTGGGTTCGAACTTCAGCGTTTTGCCTTCAAGCGTTGCCAGGTACGACGGTTCGGGCGGCGTCAGCGGCGCAGACATCGATGAATCGAGCGGCACATCGCTCGCCGAATCGAGTTGCAGCACGAACTGCTCGGGGGTAGTGACGTTGAATGGATTGAAATCGACGGTGCGAATACGTTTGCCGTCCGACGCGTTCAACCAGTGCAACTGCCCGTCGCAGGCGCCGACGAATAAGGTTTGACCGTCGGGGGACAGCCGAGCGATGCCGCCGCTCGGCGTGTCGGTCTGCCAGAGCCGGCGACCATCGGCCGAGAATCGTTCGGTGACGCCGCGAGCCGTGACGCAGAAAATAGACAGGCCGTCCGGGGCCACAAGCACGTCGGTGACACGACCCGCGACCGGCAACGGTTGATCCGGACCGCCGCTCAGCGGGCGGAGGAAGACCCGGGACGCCGGACCGTGACGGTCGAACGATTCGTTTTCGATCATCAGCAACGATTTGCTGCCGGAAACGGGGAGTACCCAAGCTAAGCTTGCGACCGATGGCATGCGGGCCAGCGTTTCGCCGCGCGCGGCGTCGATCAACTGTATTTCACCAGCATCGTCGATTACGAGGAATTGGTCCGTCATCGCCACGACTTTACCTTGATTGAGCAGCCAGCCCGCTCGCTCCCAAAGTCGCTTGCCGGTCGTCGCGTCGAGACCGCACACAGACGCATTCGTTAGGGTGCCGCGCGAGTAAACGTCGTGCTTGACCCCGAATCCGGAGACGAGCAACACGCGGCCGTCGGTCGTCAGGGCTCGCGGAAATAAACTGCGAGGATAAAGCAGATCGTCGGTACCGGTTCGCGAGCCTGCGTCGTCGAGGAGCCAGCGCAATTGCCCCTGTTCATCGAGTGCGTGCAACTTGCGAGCGCCGCCAAGATACGTTTGCCGGCGTGCGGCATCCTGGAGTACCGTCGTACCGCCGATCGGAATCGAGAACCGGCCGGGCAACCCGGTCGGTGGCGCGGGAATGCGACTGAGCCAACCTTGGTCGAAGCTGAAGCGATACTGCGTGCCGCCGACGCCGACCTTCACGCTTCGGCCGTCGATTGCTTCCAGCGAACCGTCGAAGGGAGCCCAGAAATTCTGACGGCCGAGATATCGCGAATGATGCTCTTGAACCTCGCCGCTGGGGCTGAGTGCGAAGAGCGAGTCTCCCATCGCGGCGGTCGTCACGAAGATCCGCGAACCGTCGGGAGCAAAGGCAACGTTGAGAATTGCCGAGCCGAACTTGCCGGCAATCAGTTCTTCGAGCGGCGACGGCGACCCGCCATGTGCCACAACGGGTTCGTGGACCTCCGCATTCGGTTCCGGCACTCGCTTCACGGGCGCGGCAGGCTTCAAATTTGCCAATCGAGTTACTGCCGCAGCAGCACCGTCGGCGTCGTGGCAGCCGACGTACACACCGTAAAATCCGCCCTGAAACGGTGACCAGACATAATGAATAAAATAGCCGCCCGGACCGGGCTGCGATTCCGACGGGATGCGCCGCAAGTACGGCGATAGTTCGGCTAAGGCTCGGTGCGAGGTCGGCTTGCCAAACAGCACGATATCGGCGT
>CAMCTH010000624.1 GCA_945877965.1 Planctomicrobium piriforme
GGTCGCCCCGGCTGGCGCGAAGGGGGCATCATCGAAGAGTTGCGACTCGACGATGCCGCCAACAACCCGCAGCGTTGCTGGGAGTTGTGGGACCTGCTGTTGTACGACAAGCTGATGAGCGAGCCGAACGTGACGCTGCTGCTCGACACGACGGTCTACGCTGCAGACGTGAAGAACAAAAAGATCGAGCGGGTGCTGGCCCGTTGCGATCGGACCGAACACCTCTATCGCGTGACGGCGAAGCTGTATGCCGACTGCACCGGCGATAGCCGCCTCGGGCTCGAAGCCGGCGCGACGATCCGTTGGGGACATGAATCGCGCGAAGAGTTCAACGAGCCGCTCGCCTGGGAGAAGCCGAGTCGCGAGACGCTCGGTAGCAGCGTGCTCTTCACGGCCCGCGATTACGGCAAGCCGATGCCGTACACGCCGCCGAAGTGGGCTCGCAAGATTGAGAAGAAACATTTGTATGCCCGCGGCATCGGCTCGTGGGAATACGGCTACTGGTGGATCGAGTGGGGCGGCATCACCGACACGATTCGCGACAACGAACGCATTCGCTTCGAGTTGCTGTCGATCGTGATGGGCGTGTGGGATCACATCAAGAACAGCGGCGAGTATCCGACCGCAAAGAATTGGGCCCTCGATTGGGTCGGCATGTTGCCCGGCAAGCGGGAAAGTCGCCGGATTGAAGGGGACCACATGCTCACGCAGCAAGACTTGATGGGGCTCAACGGCGATTTCGAAGATGCCGTAGCGATCGGCGGCTGGGGGTTGGACGAACATCCGCCGGGCGGATTCGACGACACCGAAAAGCGGCCGTTCGTTTCGACGAAGCTGCCGGGCGTCTACAACATTCCGCTCCGCGCGCTTTACAGTAAAGACATTCCGAACCTCATGATGGCGGGGCGCAACGCCAGTTGCACGCACGTCGCGTTCACGTCGACCCGCGTGATGGCGACGTGCGCCGTGATGGGCCAAGCCCTCGGGACGGCCGCCGCTCACTGCGTCGCCCACGATCTCTCGCCGCGGCAGCTGTACGAAAACAAACAGCAACTCGCCGCATTGCAGCAGACGCTCCTTCGCGACGATCAGACGATTAAGAATCTGAAAAACGCCGACCCGCTCGATCTCGCGCGCGCCGCCAAGGTCAAAGCTTCGGGCGAGTACGAAGGGGGCAAGGCCGAGCATGTGATCGACGGCTTCGTACGCGACGTGCCGAGCGAGTTGGAACATCGTTGGCAAGCGACGATGGAGTCGGAAGGAAGCTGGCTGGAACTCGCCTGGGACAAACCGCAGAAGTTGCGGAGCGTGCAACTGACGTTCGACTCGGGCTTTCAACGCGAACTGACGCTCACGTCGAGCGACGGCCACAACAAGCACATGATCCGCGCTCCGCAGCCCGAGACGATTCGCGACTACGCGATCGTTGCCAAGTCGAGCGACGGCAAGGAGACGACGGTGGTCGAAGTGACCGGCAACCATCAACGAATTCGTCGGCACGAGTTCGACGCGACGGAAGCCGTGAACTTGCGCCTCGTCGTTCGCGCCACAAACGGATCGCGCGAGGCGAGCTTGTACGAAATCCGCTGCTACGGTTAAGCAGTCATGCAACACACGATCCACTCCCGACGTCCCGTGATGGCGACGCTCTTTGAAGCGTGGCTCGTCGGCGACGACGAAGAGCATCTCGTCGCCGTCGCCGAGGCGGCATTCGACGAGATCGAGCGGATCGAGCAGGTGCTATCGCGGTTTGATCGCGGAGCAGAATTGCAGCGCGTGAATCGCACGGCAGCGAGCGAGCCGGTGCGGCTGAGCGTGGAACTCTACGACGTCGTGGCCGACTGTTTGCGATGTCATGTCGCGACCGAGGGCTATTTCGATCCTGCGGCGACGGCAGATGGGACGTTTAAGAGCGAAGAGGGAGTTGCGGTTGCCCCCCTCCCCTTCTCTGCCGCCGTTCGACTCGATCCTGAGCAGCGAACGATCGTGTTCACCGAGCCCGACATGCGTCTCGATCTCGGCGGCTACGGCAAGGGGTATGCCCTTGATGCTGCAGCGAAGATTTTGGACCGCTACGACATCAAATCGGCGCTGCTGCACGGCGGCACAAGTTCAGTGCTGAGCCGAGGTCGAATGGCCGACGGTCGGCCGTGGACGATAGCTTTGGGTGATCCGTTCGTTGCAGAGCGGACGGAAATCGCGAAGTTCGCGCTTGTCGATGCCGGCCTCTCGACATCGGCGTCGCTCGATGTGCCGCATGCATCGTCGGACATCGTCGATCCGATCGCCGGCAAGCCCGTCAGCGAGTCCGAGGCGTTTTGCGTCCTCGCGCCGACGGCGACCGAGGCTGAGGTGTTGTCGACAGCACTGACGGCGATGGGACGCGTTCGCGCGATCGAATATCTTCGACTTCACGCAGATCGCTGGTCGCCGCGCGTCGAAGTGGCCTGCGTTACGCGAACCGACGGGATGAGCGAAGTCTCCTGGTTGCGAAAGGCGAAGTGATGAACGATCTGCCGGCCGATCGCCGTCTCTTTCTCAAGCAGGCCTCGGCCTTGTCGCTAGTCGCCGGTTTGGCGACGACGGCGCCAGCCGAGAGCGACGCGGAACCGGTTCGCGTTGCCGTCGTCGGCACGGGCGGCCGCGGATCCGACTTGATTCGTTCTCTCTCGACGATCGAGCGCGCCCGGATCGTCGCGGTGTGCGACGATTACGCCCCGCATCGCGAGCAAGGTCAGAAATACGCGGGGGCCGGCGTGCAGGCCTTCGGCGACTATGCGCAGATGCTCCGCGAAGTTCGTCCGCAGGTGGTGGTCGTCGCGGTGCCGCTGCATTTGCACTTCGAAGTTTCCCAAGCGGCGATCGAGGCCGGGGCCGCCGTCTTCTGCGAGAAGACGATGTGCCACACCGTCGAACAAGCGCGCGAGTTGACGTCGATCGTCGAAAAGCGCGGCGCAGTCTTTCAAGTCGGCCTGCAGCGACGGGCCAACGCCGTGTATCGCCAAGCCCAGGCGATGATCGCCTCCGGCATGCTCGGGCGGATCACGGCGATCAAATGCCAGTGGCATCGCAACAACAACTGGCGTCGCCCCGTGCCGGTCCGTCGCGACGACTCGCAGTGGAGCACGCTCGAGCGGCGGCTCAACTGGCGGTTGTATCGCGAGTTCTCCGGCGGGTTGATGACCGAGTTGGCCGCGCATCAGCTCGACGTCGTCAATTGGTTTCTGGCGACGCCGCCGCGCTCCGTGATCGGTAGCGGCGGTACCGACTACTGGCGCGACAGCCGCGACGTGCTCGATAACGTCTTTTGCGTTTACGACTACGAACTGCCGGTCCCGCTCGAGAAGAACGGTCCTGCGCCGACCGCACCGAATGATCGCTACACCGTCCGCGTCACCTACTCGTCGTTGCAAAACAACGCCTACGAAGGGGCGTCGGAGTTGGTGCTCGGCACGAAGGGAACGCTCTTCCTGACGCAGAAGAAGGGACTCTTCTATCGCGAACACGTCGCCGCCGAGCCGGGTTGGGCGGGCGAAGGTCGGGCGCGCGAAGATGCCGCGATCATCACGTCGGGCAAGAC
>CAMCTH010000625.1 GCA_945877965.1 Planctomicrobium piriforme
TGTTGCCCGACGTTTGCATGAACAGCGACTGCTGCAAACCCAATGCACCGCTCGGGGCCGAGGCTTCGCCCGGTGCGGACGGCGCGGCGGAACCGGCGGCTGCGGTCGAGCCGGCGACGGCGGCGCTGCCGGCCGCGAAAGAGGCCGACATTTGACCGGAAATAGGGGCGACGGACGACATGCGGGGTGCCTCGTCAAAGATGGGGAGATCAGGCATCGGACGAAGTTCCACGCTAATTAGGGGCCGCACTTCGACAACGATTTTCACCCGCGGAAGGGCTGGAATCGGACGAGTCGCCGACCCCGCACCCCGCACCGTCGGCGCAATCGTTACGGACCGAACGGCGAGTCGTTAACTCGTCGCGGACCGCACGACGTCGGTGGGCAAGTGCTCGCCCGCGGTCAGCAATTCGCTCACGCGCTCGAACACGGCGGCATCGCCGCGTTGCAACTCGGCCGACCGTTTCGCCGCTGCGCGCATCGGCATCAGCAACCGCGGGTTCTTGGCGAGTTGCTGCGCATGACGGTTTAGGAATGCCCAATAGAGTCGCGTGATCGGGCACGTCGATTTCGGATCGAAAGCGCATCTGTCGCAGTAGTCGCTCATTCGATCGATATAAGCCGACCCGGCGACGTACGGTTTCGTCGTCATCAACTCGCCGACGGCGAACGTTCCCATGCCGAGGACGTTCGGCTCGACGACCCAATCGAAGGCATCGACGTACGCGACCCAAAACCAGTCGGTCAGTTCGCGCGGCGAGACATCCAGCAACGTCGCGAGGTTCGAGAGGACCATCAACCGCGTGATGTGATGGCTGTACGCTTCAGCCCAAACGTCGCCGACGACCGTGTCGAGACAAGCCAAGCCGCTCTCGGTTCCCCAGTAGGCCGGCGGCAACGGACGATCGGATCCGAGAAACGACGGCATCGCGCCGCCGTCCGGTAGTTGTTTCGCTTTTGTTTTCGCGCGCGGCCAAGGCTTGCCGGCCCAACGCTCGTAACCGCCGTCGCCGGGTGTAGAACCCACGGGCGTCGCGCCGTCGGCCAGTTCGCGAAAGCCGTCGGTTGCGCGATGCAGGTGTCGCACAAACTCGCGCCAGCCGAGCACTTGACGCACGAACCCTTCACGACAAGCGAGCGGAGCATCGGACTTCGCCGCATCGGCGACGACGTCGACCGGCAGCAGTCGATGAACGTTCACGAGGGCCGAGATGCGCGTGTGGAACAACGTCCGGGCCGAGCGCGACATCGCATCTTCGAATGGCCCGAACTGCGGCAATGCCTCGGCCAGCATGTGCCGCCACCACGTTTGAGCCTCGGCCGCCGTCGCCGGGAGTTGCTCCAAGTCGAGGGTGCCCGGATGGTGTGCGAACCGTGTCGCAATTAATTCGCCCACCTCGGCCTTGATCGGGTCGACGTCGAGTCGGGGCAGGGCGGGGGGCGACGGCTCACCGCGCCAGGGGCGACGATTTTCCACGTCGTAGCTGAACTTGCCGCCGACCGGCTTGCCGCGGTGCATGAGGATGCCCGAATCGCGGCGGACGCGGCGATAGAACTTGTCCATCCGATACGGCGGTCCGGCGGCGAACTCGTCTTCGAACTGGGCGATGTTCGTCAGCCAGCCCGCGTGCGGCACGACGACGAGCTTCCCCTTGGCTACGAGTGGGGCGAGATCCTCGCGCAGCTCACGCTCGGCCGGCTCCATCACCGTCAGCGGACCGAGTTCGTCGGCCACAGGTTCGATCGCCGCGGCGTAAGGCCTGTCGGTCGCGAGGTAACGAACTGCGATGCCTCGCGCCGCTTGCTCGAGCGCGAAGTGCCGTTGGTTCGCCAGGATGAACGCCAGCTTCTGCTTGTGATACGGTCGCCGCGCCGCTTTCCAGGTGCTCTCGACCAGCACGATCCCGAGCCGTTGCGGTTCGTCGTCGGCCAACGGCCCGATGCGGTCGCTCAGTTGATCGTACGGCACATAGATCCAACTCCGTCCCGCCTCCTCGCGACGGAGTTGTTTCAAGCGTCGACCGAATTCGCTCATCATCTTGGCTCCGTACGATTCGCGCGCCGGCTCGACTAGCGAGCTTTCGACGAGCGGTTAATTGTACGGGGGGCGGCCGGCGGCATGGCCGGCAGGTCGATGATCTCGGCCGACAGCGGCGATGTTTCGACGACGGCGATCGTCGGTTTGCGATACGTCCAACCGCTCGTTTCGCCGGGGTTCACGAAGAGCCGGCCGGCGTCGTCGCGGACGATGCTCGGCTTATGCGTGTGACCGAAGATGATGAGGTCAGCCCCGTCGACGTCGCCGCGGAGCAATTCGTACTGATGCGTGACGAGCACGCGCGTGCCGTCGGACGTGCGAAACCCGAGCGGCGGCTCACCGACCGTGCCGACGATCCGCAACCCGCCGGTCAGTCCGAGCTTATTTCCCTCGTTGTCGCCGTAACAGCCGATGAGCTTGCAGTTGAGGTGCCGTAGCACAGGAATGACGAACGTCGACACGAAGTCGCCGGCGAAGACGACCAACTCGCATTCACGTCGATTGAACTCCTCGACCGCCGCGCGGGCATGATCGAGATGATCGTGAATGTCGGCAAAGATTCCGAGACGCATGGCGAACGATAATGAGCGAGTGTTATGATTCCGACCAAGTGTAGTCGTGATGCCGATCGGGGCATAGCACAAGGAAGAACGACATGCCCAGTGAAGAGTTGGTGACGATCGCCATTTATTCCAACCCGATCGAGGCGCGGTTGGCCAAGGCGCGTCTGGAAGAGAGCGGTGTCACCGTATCGCTCACGGGAGAAGAGATCGCTCTGACGCAATGGAGTTTGACGCAGGCCAACGGCGCGATTCGTGTGCAAGTCGCCGCACGAGACGCCGTTCGAGCCGACGAGATCTTATCCGATCCCGCCTACGACGATTCGTATGAGGGGTTGTCGGAGGTTGCCGGCGATGCGACGTCACCGGAACCGGACGAAGTTCAGCAGTATGGCTCGCCAAATCAACGCGAAGAACTCGCCAATAGAGCCTATCGCGCGGCGATGCTCGGTATTCCCTATATTTTTTTGCAACCCTATGCCACTTGGCTCTTGTGGCACGCATCTTCGAATTCCGACTTGCCGTTGCGGGCCGAGTACGCTCGGCGTTTGGAAATAGCGCAGTGGATCAATTTCGTAATGTGGTTGCTAGTCGTTTGCTGGATTGTGGTCACGTTTGGGTCGATCGGGCGGTAAACAAACCTGCGCAAAAAAGAAGCCGGGCCTGTGAGGGGACGCAGGCCCGGCTTCGGTATCATTTTTTAGGAAGAGTTACTTCCTGAAAAAGTTACTACTTAGGCTTCTTGGCGGCCGGGGCCTTGAACTCTTCCAGGCTCAGCTTGCCGTCCTTGTCTTTGTCCTTGGCGGCGAAAGCGGCCTTGGCCTTCGTGGCGGCTTCGCCTTCCTTCTTGCCGACCATTTCGGCTTCGCTGATCGAACCGTCGGCGTCCTTGTCGATCCGCTTGAAGGCGGCTTCCGGATCGGGCTTCGGCTTGTCGGCCTTCTTGTCGGCGGCGTAGCTGAAT
>CAMCTH010000626.1 GCA_945877965.1 Planctomicrobium piriforme
CACTCCGGCGACGGACGCGCTTGGATGCTTCGCTGCAGCAGATTGCGATTCAACTCGAACAGTCGTCGCGAAACGGCGGCGATCAAGATCAGCAGGAGATCGAAGACGACCGGCTGCGGCTCATCTTCACCTGCTGCCACCCGGCCCTGGGCCATAGCACGCAAGTGGCACTCACGTTGCGCGAAGTGTGCGGCCTGACGACGGAAGAGATCGGCCGCGCGTTCTTGACGGCGCCGTCGGCCATCGCGCAACGGATCGTGCGCGGCAAAGCCAAGATCCGCGACGCGGGCATTCCGTACGAAGTGCCGGGCGTCGCCGATCTGCCCGAGCGGATGGACTCGGTGCTGTCGGTGATCTACTTGGTGTTCAACGAAGGGTACTCCGCCTCGTCGGGCGATTCGCTGACGCGGGCCGATATCTCCGAAGAGGCGATCCGGCTAGGTCGGTTGCTCGTCGAGTTGTTGCCCGATCCCGAGGCGGTCGGTTTGTTGGCGTTGATGTTGCTGCAAGAATCGCGACGGGCAGCGCGAGTTTCGGAGCAAGGTGATTTGGTGGTGCTCGAGGAGCAGGATCGGTCGTTATGGAATCGGACTCAGATTGACCAAGGGAAATCGCTCGTCGGCCAAGCTTTGGCGACGCAAAGGTTCGGTGTTTACACGGTCCAAGCGGCGATTGCGGCCGTGCATGCCGATGCGCGCACACCCGACGCAACCGACTGGTCGCAAATCGCGGCGCTGTACGATCTCTTGCTCCGCGCGATGCCGTCGCCGGTCGTGGAGTTGAATCGGGCCGTGGCGGTGGCTATGCGCGACGGTCCGCAGGCGGGGCTCGCGTTGATCGACGAACTCCTGGCGCGGGGCGAGTTGCAAGAGTATCATCTCGCGCATGCCGCCCGGGCCGACATGTTTCGCCGACTCGGACAAGCCGAAGCGGCCCGATCGGCGTATCAACGAGCCTTATCGCTGGCAAAACAAGACCCGGAACGCCGCTTTTTAGCGAGGCGGATTGCGGAGTTGAGCTAATCGGCACGAGGGTTGACCGAGGCGAATCCAGAAATATTCGGAACGGTTGTCGATTTGCCCGCGAGCCGATCGACTACCTCATGAAAGCCCCCTTCTCTAGTAGGCGACGACCATCATGAAATTCATTTGTTCAGGTTACTTCGACGAGTCGGCCTGGAACGCCATGCCTGAGGCGGAACAGCAGACGTTTATGGATAAGTGCTTGGCGTTCGACGCCGAGTTGCGCCGCAGCGGCAATTGGCTCGGGGGCGAAGCACTGCAGAGTGTAAAAAATGCCGTGACGATTCGGTTGAAAAACGGCGCGGTCACGGCGACCGACGGCCCCTTTTCCGAAACCAAAGAGCAGGTCGGCGGCCTTTTGTATCTGGAAGCCCGCGATCTGAATCACGCGATCGCGTTGATGTCGAAACATCCGGGCCTCCGCGCCGGACCGTTCGAGATTCGCGGCGTCGACGAAGAGTTCACGCGGATGATCTTGGCCAAAAGCGCCGAGTTGGCGAAAGGTTGACTTTCGCTCCGCTTGTCGTGATGAATGAAAATGCAACTGAAACTGTCGAGGAGGATTCGCAATGTTCTCTCAACCGCAAGCCGAGCACCAGTGGCTCGCTAAGTTCGTCGGTTCTTGGACCTTTGAAGCGAGCTGTTACATGGGGCCCGACAAGCCTGCCGATAATTCGTCGGGCAAAGTCACCGTCCGCTCCCTCGGCAGCATGTGGACGCTCTTCGAGACCGAAGGATCGCACGAAGGGAATCCTTGGGGCTCGATCATCACCCTCGGGTTTGATCCGCTCGTGAATCAATACGTCGGCACCTTCGTCGGCTCGATGATGGCCCAGCAATGGGTTTATGCCGGCACGCTCGATGCCGCGGGACAAGTTCTCACGCTCGACACCGAGGGTCTGAAATTCGATCAGACCGGACGGACGAAGTATCAGGACATCATCGAGACGGTCGACGACGATCATTGGATCTTGAAATCGAAAATGCTGTCGGACGACGGTCAGTGGCTGCCGTTTATGGAATCTCATCATTACCGCGTCAAGTAACTCACGTCGAGGAGCAAGCGATGAAGTACATGCTGTTGATCTATAGCAAAGAGGACGGTTGGGTCGAAGGGGAACGCGAGGCCTGCATCGAAGAGTCGCTGAAGTTGTGCCACGATCTGAAGGCGAAGGGGCAATACCTCGCCGCGTCGCCGTTGCATTCGGTGTCGATGGCGACGAGCGTGCGGATTCGTGAAGCTAAGCGTTTAGTGACCGACGGTCCGTTCGCGGAAACGACCGAACAACTCGGCGGCTACTTTCTCATCGACGTGCCGAATCTCGACGACGCGATTGCCGTCGCCGCGAAGATTCCCGGCGCACGGCGAGGAACCGTCGAGATTCGTCCCGTCTTCGAGCTTTGCGGGTTGCCGACTACGGATGCAGCCGAGATGTCGATCAGTAAATAGTTGCGGCAATCAGCCGGGCGGCGCGGCGGCGATGGTATCGTCGTCCGCCGCCGACGGCGTGAGACGTCGCAATTTGGCTATGCTCAAGCCGACCGCCGTCGCAAAGGCGAGTAAACCGAGTGCGATGGCATCGAGCCCCGGCGCGAGTCGCCGCAAGCGGAGATAGTCCGTCGAGCAACGAAGGCCCGCCCATTCGACTGCGACGCCGACGGCTGCGAAGAACAACATCGGATCGCGCAACCAGACGGCCGGCGGCAATGTGACGGCGAGCATCATCCAGGGATCGTACGGCACGATCTGCGGCGCCGCGGTGAAGAGCCAACCGTCGGGTCGAAACAAGGCCGTCGTCGCGGCGTAGAACAACAGCACGGCGACGGCCGCGCGTACCCAGCGTCCGCGCCGATCGGAAAACCAAGTCCCGACGATCAATAGCGACGCTACGGCCGTGTGATAGGTCAGCAGCAGCGGGAATGAAACCCCCGACCGTCGGCTCCACACTCCTACGGCCAGCGTGAGCAAGGCCGAGGCGGTGCTACAGCCGACGACGTCGCTGCGATCCAAGCCCCAAACCAACTTTAGCGCGCCGGCGAGCAACAATGGTTCGGCAATCAGCGGTTGAATGTCGAGCACCGAGACGGCTCGACCATGCACGCAGGAAGCCGCGAGTAGCGCACAGATCAGGCAGCTGAACGATCGGCGAACTTGCAGGGCCCAGGCGACGGCATAGAAGATCGCCGCCGCCCCGACGACGACCGCCGCCGGACTGCCGCCGAACGCGTCGAGATAACGCTCCAGAAATCGGCCGTACGTCGCGTCGGCGGCAACCGTCTTCGTCAACTGTCCGGCGAGGAGCGTCCATGTGACCGGCAGCAGGAGCGACAACGTCGCGGCACGCGGCGAGCCGTGCCGTTGCAAGGCCGCCAACACGAGGAGCGAAACGGACCAAGCGAGCGGCATCAGGAAGTAGACGCCGAAGATGCTCTCGCCGTCGGGAGCCGAATCGAACGAGTAGCAGAGATAGTAGGCGCGGCCGACGACACCGAGCGTCAGGACGGCGAACAACGTGAGCGGAAAAAGCGGCCAA
>CAMCTH010000627.1 GCA_945877965.1 Planctomicrobium piriforme
CCCCGACGGGGCGAGGGTAGAAGACGGAGGCGGCGCGGCCTTCGCTTGGGCGGCGGCGAATTTTTCGCGCCAGTTGCCGCTTTGCGGAAAGTAAAAGCTCCGCACCTTCAGCGACTGTGGGCGGATCGGCAACGAGACGACGCCGAGCTTCGCCGCCGGCGAAACCGCGAGCGAAGTACATTCGACCTCGAGCTTCACGCCCGGCGAATGCACGTCGACGCCGATCTGCAACTCCCCCGCCCCCTGCCCCGTCACGCCGTCGCTCTGCGCGCCGCCGCTCATCGTCCGCCTCGTTGGGCTTCTTCGATCGCTCCGCGAATTCGGGCGAACGGCTCAATCAGGTCGAAATGCTCGGGCAACTCGGCGACGCTAACCGTTAACTTCGCCTCATCCTCCGCAAAGCGCCGCGCCACGGCCAAGCGATGCCGGCCGCCGGCGAACATTCTCAGCGTCGACGAGTGCGCGGCATCGATGCGGAATAGCGGCTCGCTGCTCGCGCCGGGTTCGTTCGGCGGCACGATGAGCGCGACCGGCATGTCGCTAAACTCGCGGACGGCGAGCGCCGAGGCGTTTTCGACGCAAATCCATTCCGGCGCGGTCGAGGCTTTGGCCAACAGCGACTGCCCGATCGCTTCGCCGTAGAGATACGAGTCGAGCGTCGAGCCGTACAGAATTTCTTGGGCGCGATTCGCCTTGACCGGCGCCGTGCAATGAAATTCGCGCGGCCTTCCATTACGATCTAGCAACAGTAGACCGCCGAACAGGCCGTGCGTTTCGTGACTGATCACCGTGAAAAAACCGATCACGGCGGTCGACTTCTTGTCGCCCGAACTCATGCCGCCCCCTGCTCGAGATGTCGTACACGCATGCGGATGCGGCGAATCAGCCTTCGGCTCCGCCGCTGCCTCTTCGCCTGCGGGAAGTATCGGGCACGCGAACCGACGACTTGAACCGACGACCGCCTGCATAGACCGGCACTGCCGGCACCGCCGTCGAAAGCAAACTCCTCGACAGCACCCCCTGCGGGTTGTATGCTGGCGTTTTCGACCCTGGGGAGGGACAGAGCCGATGTCGCACGAAAGCCAATCACGTCCGCCGTTGTATACGCAACTCGATGTCACGGCCGGAACACCGGCCCGACCTGCGGGAAACCGCGAGCGGGACGATAAGCAGCAGACCGAACTGCTGACCAACATCCTCGGCTCCCTCGACCGTCAAAACGAGCTGCTCGAAGAGCTCGTCGGCACCCTTTGCCAGCAGCAACGCCAGCGGGCCGAAGAGATGAACCAGTGGCGGTCCGCCAATCCGGGCCTCGTCCGCAGCTGCCGCCGCGCCGCCGAGACGCTGGGCCGCGTGCAGACCGAGTTCCTCCGGACGATGACGCAAGAAGTCCATCAAAACTCCGAGGCCCTGATCGACGGCGAGTTCGTACTGAACGAGTTCGTCGACCGTTTTGGGCCCCGCATGGCGCACCTGAACGGCGTGCTGCAAGTGCTGGCCCAAATCAGCGGCTCGTCGAACGGCTAGTCGGTCGGCGACTTAACCACCGATAAATACCGAACACACCGATGGGAGAGAGGATAAAACCTTTCTCCCATTTTCGTTGGGCGATCTAATTCATCTGCGTTCATCTGTGTCCGTCGGTGGTTCCTTCCGGTCGCTGATTTTATGCACTGCGAGCTCGTGCACGTTTTCGCCGACGATGGATTGAAGCTCGACGGGGCGTTGCACGCCCCGGCGCCCGAAGTCGGTACTCCGACCAATCAACTGCAAGCCTTGCTCGTCATTCACGGCACAGGCAGCAACTTCTACGGCTCGCGGTTTCTCAACTATCTTGCTGCCCGCGCCACGCAGTCGGGCACCGCTTGCTTACTCGTCAACACGCGTGGGCACGACCAGATCACGACCGCGCTGGTGCAGCAACCCGACGGCACGACGACGAGTCGCACGATCGGCTCCGCCTACGAACGCGTCGATGAATGTCGGCTCGATCTCCGCGCGTGGGTCAAGTTGCTCAACGAGCGCGGCTATCAGCGGATCGGCATTTTGGGGCACAGCCTCGGCGCGGTGAAGACGATCTACGCCGCCGCGCATGAACCGCTCCCCGGCGTCGCGGCCCTCATCGCCGTTTCGCCGCCGCGATTGTCGTACGCGCATCTGCTGGCGAACGCACCGGGCCCGCACTTCGCGAACGATCACGCGAACGCCGAGCGACTGGCGGCCGAGGGTCGTCCGAATGCGATCATGGAAGTGCAGTTTCCGATTCCTTATGCGATCACGGCGGCCGGATATCTCGACAAGTACGGCCGCGAAGAGCGTTACAACTTGCTCAACCTCGTCGACCGACTGACGCTGCCGACGCTCTTCACCTTCGGCTCGGCCGAAGTACAGCAGAGCGTCGCCTTCCGCGGCTTTCCGGAAGCGCTGGAAGAAAATAAAGCGGCCGGCGCGAAGCTCTCGACCGTCGTCATCGCAGGCGGCGATCACCACTACACCGGGGTGCAAGGCGACCTGATGAACGCCGTCGAGCGCTGGCTCGGACGAAAGGCGGAAGGGGGAGAGGGGAAGGTGGAAGGAACAGAATAGTCGGAATTATCACGACTTTCCGCCCTCCGCCCTCCCCCTTCCCCCTTCGTTCCGGCCGGTTGTCTACGCTCCCCGGCTCGGATAAATTTAAGGGTTCACGTTGGGACGCCGGTCCGCGTGATCCGCTTGTCTCGCCCGCCTATACTGCTGCGTCACATTAGCTGACACCCGCTCACCCCGTTCGCGGCTCGGCCTCTTCAAGAGGTCGAATCGCGGTTCACGCTCACTCGTTGCCACCGTTCACGTTCGAGGAGAACCCATGAGTTCGGCCACCCTGTCGCCCGAGATCGCCGCCCAAGCCAAAGCAGCCCGCGATCGCCTGGATGCCCACACGTACGAAATCGTGCAGTGGCACTTTCACCCGTCGACCGGTTGCCAATTCTGGCTCGAATACGCGAAGTCGACGTTGAAGTTCGACCCGCTCAAGGAGATCAAAGGCTACGACGACCTGAAGAAGTTTCCGGAGTTCCAAGACGAGTGGCTCCGCGGCGGACCGATCCGTCGCTGGGTGCCGCAGAAGTTGATGGACAAGCCGCTCTACGTCTTCGAGACCGGCGGGACGACCGGCGTGCCGAAGAGCCGCGTCTCGCACGACGATTGGCGGACCGACTATTCGAACTTCAGCGAAACGCTCCCCGACGACAAGTTTCCCAAGGGGGCGAACTGGCTGATGCTCGGCCCGTCGGGCCCGCGCCGTCTCCGGTTGGCCGTCGAACATTTGGCCCAGGTCCGCGGCGGCATCTGCTTCTGCGTCGATCTGGATCCTCGCTGGGTCATCAAGCTGATCAAGAAGGGGTGGATGGAACACCTCGAAGAATACAAGAAGCACTGCATCGACCAGGCGCTGACGATCCTCGGCGCGAATCACAACGTGCAGTGCATGTTTACGACGCCGAAGCTGTTGGAAAGCCTCTGCATCGCGCTCGAGAAGCAAGGCAAGACCCTGAAGGACGTCGGCATCAAGGGAAT
>CAMCTH010000628.1 GCA_945877965.1 Planctomicrobium piriforme
CACCGGGTTCACTAAGTCGGGCTCGGCGGCGACGAGCTCGACCGAGAACCCTTCGGGCACGGTCATCTTCGCAATCGCCTCGGCTGGCGAGTACGGCTTATTCGGCGGCTTGGTTTGCCGACGAGGAATAAAGGGCTCGGCGGCTGCGGCGAAATTGCAAATGACAAAAGACAGATTCCAAACAAAGAGACAAACTCCAAGACGACAGAAATGTCGTGCGACTTGATGGGTCATTGTGAGTCCGATCTAATTGGAATTTGTCTTTTGTGATTTGGTGTTTGCGGCAACACGCGGATTCGGCGCCGTGCAATTTAGCTCCCCGGCGCGGCTCGTGCGACCGTGATACCGAACCAGCGTCGCGGCTACTGCGGCAGCATAATCTCGCCGCGCTGCAGGGCTTCAAAGAATGCCAAGTTGCTCGGCAGCAGGTCCGGGTGGGCCGTCATCTCGTCGGCGCTGAGCCAAAAGACCTCGGCAACTTCCGCCGGCAGCGGCCTAGGTGGCTCGTCGTCGATTCGTTCGGCCAGCCACCACGCCAGATGGACTTTCCACGGCGTCACGTTTTCCCAGAGTCGCTGCAGCGGGCGGACCGACAGGTTCAACTCCTCGCGGAGTTCGCGCACGATCGTTTCGGCCTCGGTCTCGTTCGGCTCCATGCCGCCGCCCGGGAAGCAGACCTTGCCCGGGGCCGAAACCTCCCACGAGCGACGGATCGCCAGCCAGCGTCCTTGCTCGATGATGACCGCTACGGCTCCGCGTCGCATGCTTTCTCCGCTCGCTGGGTGGGGTCGAATCGGCTTGAATCGCCTAGTCAATCACGCCGTCGTAACCTATCCTGAGAGTTCGTTTTGTGCGATCTGACCGATCAGTAGGGTAGTCAATTGTCCATGGATTCCAATCCCGGCGACTCGCCGTCGCAACCCGGGCCGCAACCGTCGGGAACGCCGCCTACCGGGACGCCGCCGTCGTCGGGGCCGGGTCGTAAGCCGTCGGGGCGTCGGCAGATGCAGAACCCCGGCTTCGTGCTGTTGCTCGTCGCCTTTTTGACGTTGACGGTATTCTACTACGTGCTCGACGCAACCGGCCGGACGCAAATCAGCTACGGCCTGTTCTTGGAACAGCTTGATGTCGGCAACATCGCCGAGGCCCGGATCGACGGCCTTGAAGTGACCGGCAAGTTCGTCACCCAGCCGGTCATTCCGCTCGGTCGACGCGTGATGCGCGAGTTGCCGACGATCTCCTACGGGTCGTTCATCGAGCAACTCGATGCCGACAACATCGCGTCGGCTCACACCGACGGCAAAGAGCTGATCGGCCGCTTCCGCAAATCGCCAGCCAAGCCGGTGACTTCGGAAGCGACGTCCGTCGCCCCGAGCGCGACCCCTTCAGGAACCGCCGCCGCGCCGACGCTCGCCTTCCGCGTTCGTCTCGGCCTGCACTTCGGTCGCGAGATCGAAGACCAACTCGTCGCCAAGCTCGGTGCAAATTACTCGGTCGATAGTTCGCTTGCGCCGTTCCTCACGGAAATGGTCCCCGACGCGACCGCCGATGCCGCGGCGGCCGAGTCGGGCAAGTCGACGAAGTTGCCGCTCGATTTCTCGGTTGTGCTCAGTCCGTTGGTCGGCGAAAAGGTCGATCAAATGCTCCGCGATCGTCTCGGCGATCGTTACAAAGCCGAGCGCATGACCGACGGCACCGGCACGATGCTGACGTTCTATCTGCTTTCGACCGTCGCGTTCATCGGCGTCATGTGGTTTTTGTTCCGCCGCAGTCGCGATCAATTCATGGGGGGTGGCGGTTTCCTCTCGGGCTTTAGCAAGAGTCCGGCCAAACGCTACGAGGCATCGGAAAAACGAATCACCTTCGCCGACGTCGCGGGCTTGGAAGGGGTGAAGACCGACCTGCAAGAGATCGTCGAGTTCCTCAAGAACCCGAAAAAGTTACAACGACTCGGCGGTCGCATTCCGAAGGGCATTCTGTTGTTTGGCCCTCCGGGAACCGGCAAGACGTTGCTGGCCAAAGCGACGGCCGGCGAGGCGGGGGTGCCGTTCTTTTCGATCAACGGCTCCGAGTTCATTCAGATGTTCGTCGGCGTCGGAGCCAGCCGCGTCCGCGACATGTTCCGCACAGCGAAGGAAGCGTCGCCGTGCATTTTGTTCATCGACGAGATCGACGCCGTCGGACGAATCCGCGGGGCAGGACTCGGCGGCGGACACGATGAGCGCGAACAGACGCTCAACCAAATCCTGAGCGAGATGGACGGTTTCAGCCCGAACGAATCGGTGATCGTGCTGGCGGCGACGAACCGCCCCGACGTGCTCGATCCGGCGTTGCTGCGGCCGGGCCGTTTTGATCGTCACGTGACGGTCGATCGTCCGACGGTCAAAGGCCGCGAGGCGATTTTGAAGGTCCATACCCGCGATGTGCCGCTGGCCGACGACGTCAGCCTGAACAAACTCGCGCAAGGGACGGTCGGCATGACCGGGGCCGATTTGCGGAATCTTGTTAACGAAGCGGCCTTGTGGGCGACGCGCAATAATAAAGACAGCGTCGACATGGACGACTTCGAGACGGCCCGCGACAAGGTGCTGATGGGTTCACGCCGCGAAGAGGTTCTGAACGAGCGCGAGAAGCTGATGACGGCCTATCACGAGGCCGGCCACGCGCTGCTGGCTTGGATCCTGCCCGGCAACGACAAGGTCCACAAGGTGACCGTCGTCCCGCGCGGCCGTGCGCTTGGCGTCACACAACTGTTGCCTGAAGAGGATCGCCTCAACATCGGCGAGAGCGAGCTACATTCGCGGCTCACGTTCATGCTCGGCGGTCGGGCGGCCGAGAAGCTGATCTACGACGAGTACACGGCCGGGGCCGAAGACGACTTGAAACGGGCCACGCAGTTGGCCCGCCGCATGGTCGCCCATTGGGGGATGAGCGAACGTTTGGGGCCGGTCGCGTATCGCGTCGGCGAAGAGCATCCGTTCCTCGGGAAAGAAATGGCCGAAGCCCGCGAGTTCAGCGAGCATACGGCGCAGGTCATCGACGAAGAGACGGCCCGCATCTTGCATGGGGCCGCCGATCAGGCTCGAATCTTGCTAGGCAAGTATCGCGCCAAGCTCGATGAGCTCGCGACGACGCTGGCCGAGAAGGAAGTGCTCGACGCGCCCGACATTCTTGCCATTCTCGGCCCTCCGGCCGAACGTTCGCATGTCAAGAACGGGCAAGTCCTGTCGGGTACGCCGACGATCGATCAAGAGTCGACGCAGTAACTTAGTCATTACGAAAAGTTAGAGAACTCAAAAGGAAGCTTCGCCGTGCTACTCGTGCATAACGTCTACTTTTCGCTGAACGATTCCAGCCCTGCCGGCAAAGAGAAGCTCGTCGCCGCCTGCAAAAAGTATCTCAACGATCATCCGGGTCTCGTTTACTTTGCGGTCGGCACCGTGGCCGACGAGTATGCTCGCCCGGTGAACGATCGCGCCTTCGACGTTTCGCTTCACACGATCTTCGACAGCCGCGCCTCGCACGATGCCTATCAAACGGCCCCGAGACAC
>CAMCTH010000629.1 GCA_945877965.1 Planctomicrobium piriforme
CAGCCGGTTCGTCGAACGACTGTTAACGGTGATCGAGACCTGTCGCCGACAGGACCGCAACGTATTCGACTGGCTGACCCAAGCCGTGCAAGCCAAGCTCCGCAAGGATACTGCTCCGTCCCTGCTCGCCACAGTGTGAACGGTTACGGGCTCGGCTATTCGATGATTAGCATTGGAGCTGTGATTCTCGGCCTCGGCGCCTATCAGATGTTCGTCGCAGACTTGCAAAACAATGAGAAAGCGTCTTCCATCAGAACCCTGACGTTTTCTCTCTGCCTCATCTATGTGGGCAAGACTTGGATTCGACCTGAACGGACGACGACGGAGCCCTGTCGTTAGGTGTGGACCATGTCTGTCGCCGAATACCTTGTCATCGCCGCCGTCGTCATTTTGCTGTTGGGCCCGAACGTTTACCGAGAGTTCGTCGGACCTGCGTGCCCGAATTGCGGCCGACGCCGACTGCGGTAGCCCGGGCAAACGTTATTCCTACCGCACGGCTCCATGCCGACCTGGAAATGCAAACACTGCGGCGCTGGCTATTGCCAAGCTGAATTGGATGCGATTCAGCGTCGACACGTGGACGACCCTCACGAATCGCCGTCGAAAAGATCATGATCGAACGAATCACCGCGGCCGAGATCGCTCAAATGCGTGCGAACGGCTACTGCCCTTCCACGATCACCGCAGCGGAAGCGCAGCTGGAAATATGTCGTCGAGCCGACGAACTGATTGAATTGATAGACCGAGCCTTTGACGGCGTGACGCTCGACGACGGGATCGGGCTCCGCGAATCAAACGGCATTGACGACTACGCCGGTGCAGACGAATTAAAACGCCTTCGCGCGCTGGACGAGAAACTCGATTGGCGAAAGATTCCGGCAGAGCTCTTGAACTACTGCAATGCCGCGCCGTCGTTTCTCGATGCGGCAGGGATGCGGTTTCACACTCCGGCGATTCTGACGTCGGAATTGAGTGGTGAATATCGGTCTGATTTCATCGGTCGCTTGATTTACGGGTCATACTCTGCAACCGATTTTGTCCAACTATTGACGACCGCTCAGTGCGATGCAATCGTCGAGTGCATTCGGTTCTACGGCCGTATCGCGCCGCACATCTACGGCGAGGATTCGATTGCGTCGGCAATCACTCGTTTTCGCGGCACAGAATAGCGCAAAACCACATGCCAGAGGAAAAAGCGTCAGAAACCATCCGCTGATTCGGTGCCTGACGCTTTTGGTTCGTGTTCGCCGACACCTTTAATTCGCCCTGAACGAACCTGACGCCGTGCGATTTTCTATCCGGCGCAGTTACTTCCGATCGAGCTTCTCTTGCTCCAGCGATTTCTTGATCGCTTCATTGAAGTTCTTTTGAAAATCCTCCGGATTGAGCGGGGCACCGGCGGTTGCCGGGCGCGAATACTCGCCCCCTTCCCAGCGCAGGTTGCGAATCTCGCGCTGGCCCTGCCATGCTTTACCGCTCACTTGCACTTTCCGACCGTCTATGACCGTCGTGCCACTGGGAGAGAGGCTGAACTCGGTGACCGTCTGCCAATTGTCGGGGGACGACGTGACTTGGGGATCGGTGCAAACGAGGTCGCTCAGTTTCACAGACACGGTCTGCCAAGCCTGGGCGCCGCTTAGATTTCTCACGACCGTGTAGTCTACCGCAGGCCGGCCGGGAATCATGGCGCCCCAGGCGTTGCAATTGAAGGTCAGCACCAGTTGGTTGTCGCTCTGACAATTGACCTCGAAGTGCAGCGTAGCGCCGTCGGGGCCGCGCCACTTGGGATCCTTCAACTTGCGGGTCGTGGCCTTCCACAGTGGTGGATGTCCCCAATTGAGGAGATACCAGTCGTGCCAACCGCGTGCACCGTCATCAATCAGCCGGTCCGGCTTGTCCGTACCCTTCACGCCGGACGAGCGCAACTGCGCGGGCCCCGCCGAGAGGACGCGCGAGCTGACGGCAAAGGTGCCGCTGAGTTCCTGTCCCGCCTTCCGTGGGCCGGTTCGATATTTCGCCGGAGTCTCGTAGACGACATCCGCATAAGTGAAGAGCGGCTGCTCCGTGTTCATCACAGGACACTCGGCCTGCCATTGCTTGCCGGACTTCACGGCTTTCCCATCGCGCCAGAAGCGGGTGAGCGCATGTGAATCGACGGAGTAGTAGACATCTACGCGCTGCACGGTCTGCGAACTATCCGGCGTAACGATGATTCGCGGCACGCCGTCGGTCGTCTTGAGTTCCAGCTTCAACTCGGGCGTCTGCGGCATCTTGAATGCAGCGCCCTTTAGATGCTCTTCGAACCAGAGATACTCGGTGACGGCGTGTTCATTCGTATGATGGTGATTCAGGTGCGGCGAAATGCTAAATCGCACGCGGTCGTCGGGCAAATTGCGCCAGTTCCAGGCCATGTTGTCGATATGGGCGTGAAAGTCATTCGTCGGCGACAGCCAGAGGATCGGACAATTTACCAGCGGGAGGTAGGCGTTGTCGGAAATGCACGCCAGCTCCTTCTCCGTGCGTTTGGTTCGGCTCCCGCCGGGAACGAGGTCTTCACTCTCCAATAAGTCGCCCGAACCTCCGCACGACGGCACGGCGGCTTTAATCCGTTTGTCAATTCCCGCGAGATTCACGGTGAGCTTGCCACCCATCGAGTGCCCATGCGCCCCGATGCGCGTCGCATCTACTTCCGGCTGCTGTTGCAGGAAGGTGACGGCCCGACGCGCAGCCATCAGCACGAGAAACCAGTTACTGTTCCGCGGCGAATCAACGGAATCGAGCGTATATTCGTCGGGGGTCAGAGCCCCGGCAAAATGGTTCGCCTTGTTGTGTTGCGGCGGATGCGTCGCGTCGAGCTTGCCCCAGTCGGTTTGCGGCCCGCTCCAGGCTTCTTGGCCGAAGCCGAGACTCATCTTGTTGCCGCCCCAATTGATCGAGATACCGACATAACCGCGTTGAGCGTAAGTCACGACGCTATTGAGCGAAGCCGACTGTCCGCCGCCGTGCATCTCGACGAGTGCCGGAAGTTTCGTGCCTCCTTTCGGAAAAGCGTAGAACGCCGCGACCCTCGCCGGCGTTCCTTTGAAAACACCCACTTGATAACGGACCACTCGGCAGACCACGCCGTCCTGCTCCCACTCTTTGAGAATCTCGATCTCAAGCGGAGTGGTTCGGTCGAACTCCTCGAATCCTGACCAAAGTTCCTGGAGCGATCGAGGGATATTCGGCGAGCCGACAAAGCCAAACGTCGTCGCAGTGCTCGGGTCGGCAGCGTGCAGGGGGGCCGGCAGAGCGAGAAGCAACGCGATGAGATAAGCGAGAGTGTGTTTCATGCGCCTATTATTCATGGCGGAGAAGGTGGCAGCAATGTGCTTATTCGACTCGCGATTAGACCGCGACCCTGACCTGCCCCCCTTCAACGAGTCCGGAGGTCAGTCGTAGACTGACCTCCCATATCGAAAGGGAAGGTCATGGCGAAGAAGCGATTAGCTGTGGAGCAGGTCATTCAGAAGCTGCGAGAAGCGGAGTTGGAGTTGGCCCGCGGTCA
>CAMCTH010000630.1 GCA_945877965.1 Planctomicrobium piriforme
AGGGGGACGTAATCGATGCCGCTTTGGGCGCATTCATGTTTGTACTTCGAGCGGAATGCTTCGATGTCGGCCTGATAACCTTTGCGGCTCTCTTCGGCGTCGGCGACGATCGTCTCTTCCGTCTCAGGGTCGACGAATTCGCATGAACCCTGAAAGGGGAACTCGACCTCGGCTTCGTCGAGAATGTGAAACAAGATCACATCGTGTCCGCCATGTCGCAGGCGGTGCAACGACTTGATCACCGAGGCTTCGTCGGTCAGTAGATCGGTGAAGAGCATGACGAGGCTGCGGTGCCGGAGCATGGCGGCCGTCTGAATCAGGCATTTCGCGACGTCCGTCTTGCCGGTCGGTTTCAGTCCCGCCAACAGCGAGAGGATCGTCGCCATCTGCGTTCGCTTCGATCGAGGCGGCACGCTGGCGCAAATCTTTTCGTCGAACGTGATCAGCCCGACCGGGTCCTGCTGATGCACCATCAAGTAGCAGAGCGCCGCAGCGAGGCAGACCGCGTAGTCGAACTTCGTCATCTCCTCGCGATAGGTGTAGCCCATCGAGCGGCTGAGATCGACCACCAAGTAGCCGGTGATGTTTGTCTCGGCTTCGAACTTCTTCACGTAGTACTTGTCGGTCTTGGCGTAGACCAACCAGTCGATGTCCTGCGGGTTATCGCCCGACGTGTACTTGCGATGCTCGCTGAACTCGACGGAGAAACCTTGAAACGGCGACGAGTGGAGTCCCTGCAAAAAACCTTTCACGATGAACTGGGCGCGCAGATCAAGCCGCGATATCTGACGAGCGATCTCGGGCTTGAGGTATTTTTCTGCGGCAGTCATGAAGGAAGTTTGAAGTCAGAACGCAAAATGCAAAACGATCGAAATAGTCGTTCTGCATTCTGCATTCCGACTTCTGCATTTACCCTTGTTCGTACTTCGGAATCTGCGGAGTGGGGACTTCGCGCAACAAGCGGTTGATCACGTCCTCAGTCGTTACCCCTTCGGCCTGGGCTTGGAAATTGGCGGCCAGACGATGCCGCAGCACGGGGACCGCCGCCTTCTGCACGTCTTCGATCGACACGGAGAAGCGAGCGTCCATCGCAGCAAGGGCCTTGCCTGCGTGGATCAGAAACTGCCCGGCGCGCGGACCGGCGCCCCAATCGATCCATTCTTTGATGAAGCCCGGTGCCGCGTCGTCGCGCGGGCGTGTGGCCCGAACCAGCGAGGCGACGTACTTGATGACATACTCGCTTACCGCCACCGAGCCGACGAGCTTTTGTAGGTTCAAGATCGCGCGGCCCGACAGGACCTTGCGAACCTCCGGTTTTTCGCCGCGGGTGGTTGCGGTGAGGATTCGTTCTTCTTCGTCGCGCGTCGGGTAGTTCACCTTGATGTTGAACATGAACCGATCGAGTTGCGCTTCGGGGAGCGGGTAGGTCCCTTCTTGCTCGATCGGGTTCTGCGTGGCGATGACGAAGAATGGTTCGGGCAACACATACGTCGTCTGACCGACCGAGACCTCGCGCTCCTGCATCGCCTGCAACAACGCGGCCTGCGTTTTGGGAGGCGTACGGTTGATTTCGTCAGCGAGCAGAATGTTCGTAAAGATCGGGCCTTCCATAAAACGGAAGTTGCGATGGCCGGCGTCGTCTTCTTCGAGCACGTTCGTGCCGGTGATGTCGGACGGCATCAGGTCCGGGGTGAACTGGATCCGCTTGAAGTTGACGTCCAAAATCTTAGCCAACGTGCTGACCATCAGGGTCTTGGCCAGGCCGGGCACCCCTTCGAGCAGGCAGTGTCCGCGAGTAAAGATCGCCGCGAAAAGTTGCTCAATCACCTCATGCTGACCGACGATCACCTTCTGCAATTCCTCCTGCATCATCCGTCGATGCTGAGCGAACTCTTGCAGTAAATCTCCGAGACTACGCGGTTTGGTCGACATGCGGTGAGTTGACGGTTGACGGAGGGCGGTTGACGGCACAGGCGAGCCGCGGGCGCAAGCCCGCGGTTTTTTCGCCTCATCACAGCACTTCATCATATCGGGCAGGTGCCTGGGGCGGCAATCGTCGGGGGCGTTGCATTGCCGTGCTAACTGCCGATGCATACGATACTTGGATCGCAAGGATGCCTGATCCGGAGGTTTAGTGAAGATGCGCCCATTCGTGACGCGCCGACTGCCGTCGTTTGTCGTCGGGTTCGTCGCGATCATGGTCGCGCCGGCGGCAGCACGCGCCGAAATCTCCGCCGCCGACGTCCGTCGTTCGATCGACGACGCGATCGTCTTTTTGCAAAAGCAGCAACAAGACGACGGCAGCTGGCCTGAGTTGCTTCCGATCCCGGGAGGCGTGTCGTCGCTCAGTACGCTGACGCTACTCACCGCCGGCGTCCCGGCGACCGATCCGGCGATGCAGAAGGCGCTCAACCATCTGCGCCGCATTGATCCCAAGATGACATACGTCGTCGCACTGCAGACGATGGTCTTTTGCCTGGCTGAGCCCGAGAAAGACTTACTCCTCATTCGCCGTAACGTGGCGTACCTCGAAAGCATTCAAAAGCGCGAGGCGGGCTCGAACGGCACCTGGGGCTACTCCGGGACGCAAGGAAAAGGAGACAACTCAAACGCTCAGTTCGCATTGTTGGCGTTGCACGAAGCCGAGCGAGTCGGCGTGGCGACGAGTGAACAGACATGGCGGCTCGCCCGCGAACATTGGCGCAAAACGCAGAATCCCGACGGCTCTTGGGGCTACACGCCGGGGCAAGGCGGAACCGGCAGCATGACTTGCGCCGGGATCGCCGCGCTGATCATGGCCTCGGAAAAACTCGATCCGGGCGACGCGACGGCCGAAGGGGACATCGTGCAGTGCTGCGGCGGTCAAACGCCCGACGACGCGATCCTGCGCGGACGACAATGGCTGGCCGAACACTTCAGCGTGCAAGCCAATCCCGGCGATCCGTTTCATATCCTGTATTACCTCTATGGCATGGAGCGCGTCGGCCGGTTAACGAATCAACGGCTAATCAATGGGCACGATTGGTATCGCGAGGGGGCCGATTTTCTGATTCGCAATCAAGCGCAGTTGCGCGGCTTTTGGAAAGGGGTCGGCTCGGGCGAGTCGGACCCCATCGTCGGTACGTGCTTCGGTCTGCTGTTCCTGTCGAAAGGACGCCGCCCGGTGCTGGCCGCCAAGTTGGCGCACGCTCCCGATGAGCATTGGAACAAGCATCGTCAGGATCTCGCGAACCTCACGCACTATTGCGAACGCAAATGGAAACGCGAGTTGACATGGCAGGTGATCGAATCGCGCCGCGCGACGGCCGACGATTTAATCCAAGCGCCCGTGCTGTTCATCTCGGGCAGCAGTACGCCCGAGTTTACCGACGGCGAAGTCAAAGTCCTGCGGCAATATCTCGACCTCGGGGGCTTCATCTTTGCCGAGAACGCTTGCGGCGGGCCCGACTTCGACACGGGCTTCCGCCAACTCATGGAGCGAATCTTTCCCGAACGCGACGAGGCCGGCAAGCCGCTCTACGGGCTCCGCTTGTTGCC
>CAMCTH010000631.1 GCA_945877965.1 Planctomicrobium piriforme
GACGTTGGGCCGATGCGGCATTCTCCAACACAAACGCCGCCGCCCCTTCGCCGTACACTTCGCCGTCGCGATCGGCATCGAACGGACGAGCCGCGCGATGCGGTTCATCGTTTCTTTGCGACGATTGCCCTGCCGCGTTGCGGACCATCGTCGTCGGTTTGACCCGCGAGCCGGTGCCGCCGCCGAGCATTACGTCGGCCCTGCCCCGGCGGACGATATGAATTGCTTCAGCCAGCGCCGCCGTGCTCGACACTTCGCCGAGCGTGATCGTGTTGTTCGGACCCCGCGCATCGAACGCGATGCCGACGTGGCAAGCCGGCATGTTCGGCAGATGCTTGAGCATCCACAACGGCGCGATCTCGCGCACGGCCGCATCGCCCCAACGACGAAAATCGAACTCGGCATCGTCGTCGACGCAGCCGCGATACGCGCCGATCGTCTCTTCCGGGTCGGGCTGTATCAGATCGCTCCCAAAGACGACGCCGAATCGCTCGGGATCAAACGCTCCGGTCGTCAGCCCCGATTCGGTCCAAGCTTGGTCCGCGGCCGCGAACGCGAGTTGAATATCGCGCGACATCACCTTCAAACTCTTGCGCGGCTTTACATACAGCTTGCCGTCGAAGTCGACGACCTCGCCGCCGAAGCGGATCGGCAGTTGCGAAGCATCGAACGAGGTGAGCGTCCGCACCCCGCTAAGTCCGGCGCTAAGCGAGCTCCACATCGCCTCCTGGCCGATGCCGATCGGCGAGACGATGCCCAACCCGGTGATGACGACTTCGGAACTCATGCGAATCGACGCGGTCTCAAGGGATGCAAATGTCGACGATGCCAAACTCTCTAGCGTAGTTGTCGCAGTGAGTTCTCTCAAGGAGCGACGCTGCGCGGAAAGTCCGCCTCTTTCCGAGCCGCGCACGTAAGTAAGCGGTTTCTTTGGTAGCGATCTGCGGTCGACAATCCAATAACCGCCGCGCAGCAGACCGCTTACTGACGTGCGCGGCTCGGACGGAATCGGTCTCGTACAGATATTGCATCACTTCGTTCCCATGCGGACGGCACCGTCGAGGCGGATGATCGTGCCGTTGAGATACACGTTCTCGATCAGATGCCGCACCAGCGAGGCGAATTCCTCCGGCTGACCGAAGCGCGGCGGGAACGGGATCTGTGCGGCCAGCGACGTGCGAACCTCGTCGCTCATCACCCCCATCAGCGGCGTGTCGAAAATCCCCGGCATGACGGTGCCGACGCGAATGCCATGCTTGCTCAACTCGCGGGCGGCCGGCAACGTCAGCGAGGCGACGGCCCCCTTCGAGGCGGCATAGGCCGCTTGACCGAGTTGACCTTCTTCGGCCGCAATCGACGACGTGAGGACGATCACGCCCCGCTCGCCGTCGGCCGTCGGTGTGTTCTTCGCCATCGCCTCGGCCGCCAGTCGCAGCAAGTTGAACGTGCCGATGAGATTCACGCGCACGACTTTCTCGAACAGCGCCAAGTCATGCGGACCGTCGCGACCGACGATCCGCGCCGCCGGTGCGATTCCGGCACACGCGAGCGCGCCGCCGAGCGGTGCCAACTCCGTCGCGGCCTGAATTGCCTCACGAACTCCGGCTTCGTCCGTCACATCGCAACACACAAATCGGCACGCCTCGCCCAACTCCGCCGCGAGCGATTCGCCTTGCGATTGTCCGAGATCGGCAATCACCACCTTGCCGCCCGCGGCGACGAGCATCCGCACGCACGACGCACCGAGACCCGACGCTCCGCCGCTGACGATGAATGATCGATCTTGGATTTGCATCGACTATTTCTCCTTCCAGAGAATGCGTCCGCAGATTTCGCAGATGACGCAGATTGATTTGATTTTGAATTAGAAATCCACAATCTCAAAACTCTCATCTGCTCTTCTCATCTGCGAAATCTCTGCAATCTGCGGACGTATTCATTCCGTAGCCGGACGAACGCGCAGGCCGTCGACGAGCGACGATTCCGGGGCGAGCACGACCTGTTCTTCCGCCGTCAGGCCGCCGGTGATTTCGACTCGCTCGTCGTTCAGCAGGCCGAACGTCACGTCGGTCAGCTTCGCGCGGCCGTCGCGAATGGCGAAGAGTTGCCAACGTCCGTCGGGGCCGCGGAACAGGGCCGAGCGCGGCACGGTGAGCGTTTGCGGCTTCTCGGCCGTGATGATTCTGACCCGCACGCGATAGCCGACGCCGAGGTCGTTCTCTTTGCGGAGTCGTTGGAGTTCATCTTCTGAGAAGCGGACGATCACCTTGACTCGCTGCTGTTCGACGCCGAGCGAACTGACCCTGGTGAAGCCGGCCGGATAGATGCGCGAGACGTTCCCTTTCGCCCCTTGCGCGCCGACGGCGGGCCCGTAGATTTCAACCGCATCGCCGAGCTTGACCCGCACGACGTCCTGGCTGAGCACGTCGGCCTCGACTTCGAGTTCGTTCGGGTCGCCGATTTTCAACAGCACAGTCCCGGGCGAGACGCGGCGTTCGTTCGTTTCCAAACGTTCGAGCACTACGCCGTCGATCGGGCTCTTCATCGTGCCGCGGTCGCGGTCCCGTTTCTGTTGTTCGAGTTTGACCTGCGCTTGGTTCTTCTCGTTGTCGAGCACGGCGACCGAGAGATCCTTGCGATCGGTGTATTGCCGCACGACGGTCGGCAGCAGTTGCGTGGCGGCCAACACGCTCTGGAGCGACTTGTAGATGAGTTCGTCCTGACGATATTCGACCGCGGCTTCGACTTGCCGGAGCTCGGCCGCTTGCAGTTGCTCGACCGAGGCGCTACTCCGTTCGTGCAACGAGCGAACCCGCGAGAGATCCTTGTTGGCGAAATCGAGCTTCGCTTTGCCGCTTTCGACCCGGGCGGCGGCGGCTTCGACGGTCGAGAGCATGCTGTTGACGTATTCGACGGCTTGTTTCAGGCCGGTCAATTCCACCGTCTTGTCGCCGCTTTCGCGAATGGCCGCTTCGAGACGTTGGATGTTCGCCTCGGCGTCGGCGACGGTGAGTTGCAAATCGAGCGGCACGACCTGGGCGACGACTTGGTCTTTCTTGACGGCCGCCCCTTCGGCCAGGCCGATCGCTTCGACCCGCCCGTCGAACGGCATCGTGATCAAGTGCGTCAGTGGCAAACGAGTCTGCGCTTGCTCATCGACGAACTCGCGAATCTCGGTCTGCTGAGCGCGGGCCGCATCGACGGTCGTGGCCGCGGTGAGCCCGGAATAAATCGCCCCGCCGACGACGAGCCCGAGCGCGACGAGAGTGAGAATCCATTTCATCGGGGCGTACTCAGGAAAGGGAAAAGTGTCGGCGGCCCGCAACAACCGCTTCGTTATGACGCATCCGACCGCTTTCGACAACGGACCGCCTGCGGCCCGATTCGCCCGCCGCAGTCAAGATTTCTACCCAACCATCGCCGCAAGCGTGCGCGGAATACGACCCCGAATCCGCGCGGCCCTTAGTGGGGTACCTGCGTAGTGCGCGGAAAGAGACCGAATTCCCGCGCACGCTGCGCAGTCTTCGATCAACA
>CAMCTH010000632.1 GCA_945877965.1 Planctomicrobium piriforme
CCCAGCGTCGCCGGGATTTCAACCTGCACCGCTTCGCTGGTCGACCAGCGCCCCGATTCGACGGTCTCTTTCCATGTGACGCCGCTTCGTGGCAACTGGCCGGTGTGCGATCCCCAAGCGACGATTCGGTACTGACCGTCGTGGTAAACCGGCAAGATCGGATGCGGGACGTTCTTGAGAAACCACAACTCCAATTCGCCGCCGCGATCGTGAATCAGCTTCGAAAGCTGATGCAGTTCGATTAGTTCAACTGGCAGCGCGGAGTAGGCCAGGGCGATGCCGTCCATTAGAAGCACGTCTTCCCTTGGATGTCACAGATTTCGTAGCTGTGAGCGTCGTCGGCGTAGATTTCGGGTATCGCGAGCGTCGCCGCACTTCGCAGCATGAACCGGCCGAACCGCTCGTTAATCTCACGCTCGACGGTCCGCGGATCGCGTTTTGGCGGCGTGTCGAACAGGCAGAGTTGTCGAGCGCCGGGATACTGCAAATCCGACGCGAGATAGTGCATCCGGTAGAGTCGGCCCGGCAGCAGCAATCGCGTCCAGAGTCCTCGCACCGCGTCCAGCATCAGGTCATACCGGCACGTCGGTGCCATGAAGGTGGCCGAATCTGACGCAACGCGACCGTCTTTGTATTCGAGGATGAGTGTAAGCCGTCCCGCCGTCAGTCCGTTCAATTCCATCGCCTCGATCAGCCGTTCTAGGTTGCGAATCGCCCACGCCCATTGCACCGCGGGATCGTCGGTTGGCTGTCCGATCGAGCCGCCGCGGCCGATGATCTTGTGCGGCGGTCGGTTCGGGCGAATCGGCACGCAGCGGTGCCCTTGCAATTCGTAGCAGAGACGTTCGCCGACGACCGTGAGAATGCGGCGCACCAGCGCAGGCGGCGCTTTCGCAAGATCCCAGCAAGTGCGAATCCCATACTCCGCGAGTTTGGCGGCGCTGCGTTTCGCAATGCCAGTTACGTCATGGACGGGGCGTGATTTAAGCAATTCCTTTTCCGCATCAGCACCGATGAGGGCCAGCGCGCCGAACGGCTTTGCGAGGTCCGAGACGAGCTTCGCGAGTGTGCGGGTACGGGCGATGCCGATCGTCACCGGCACGCCGGCACGCCGAAGGATCGCATCGCGGGTTGCTTCGGCAAATGCTTGCGGGTCAGCGACGTCGACTGACATGAAGAACTCGTCGATCGAATAGTATTCCACCAGCGGCGAACGCTCACGGACGAGAGCCAGCATTTCGCGGCTGACGACTTCGTACCAGCGAAAGTCGCGTTTGATGTAGATGCCTTCGGGGCATTTTTTGACGGCTTCCCAAATCGGGTCGCCGGTGCCGATCCCGGCCGCCTTCATCTCATACGACTTGGCGATGACACACGCCCCTTGATTCCCGATTACACCGACGGGCTTCCCGCGCAGGAACGAATTACGGACCCGTTCCGCGGAGACGTAGAAGCAATCGGCGTCGAGATGGGCGATCAGCATGGCGTACCTCTTTTCGCGAGGCAGCTTATCTGGTACTGTACGCCTGTCAACTAATAGATTGCCGCGGTTCCCAGTTAAATGCCGTGATACGCGGACGTTCACCGTGTGCGCTAGGGAGCCCGACCCTTGCCAGATCTACCGACGATTATCCTTCGGTGTCACAGTCCGCGCAGCATCGACCGCAGTTGCCCGACGCGATGGGCCTGCGTGTTGCGGGTCCGCCCGAGTTCCTCTTGGCGAATTGCCCGGTGACCGTTTGGTGTGGGTGCCATTCGCCTAACTGCGGTCCGGTTGGGATGGCTGCGGTGCCGAGGCGACCGCTTGCCCGACGAGCATCGCGGCCAGCTTCGCCCGCATCGTCGGGTCGAGTCCGGTCAGCACCGCAGCAAGCGCGGCAAGCGTGTCGTCGTTCGCATTCTGGGCCTCGCTAGTGCAAGCCGTGGTGCAAGCGGCGGGAGGCGTCGTTGTAACCTCTTGTCCGTTCTCACTTACGTCGCCGTTCCTTTCGGTTGTGGTTCTAGAGGTCACGGGTTCGAGTCCCGTTAGCCACCCTTCACGACGCTCGTCGACTCCCGCAGTCGCCGAGCGTTTTCTTTTGTCCCCGCTTGACGTTACGTCGCGGCGGACGTGCTTCGTTGCGATGGTCTTGCCGTTGGTCGATCGCTCGGGGCGATGCTTCGTTTTCGCGCCGGCGGAACGGAGAAAAGTAGCCTCGCATTCGGCCGTCGATTATCCTTGGGCCGGTCGGTGCCCCCTCGTCTCTTCTGGGTCTTTCTCCATGCAACGTCGACGTTTTTTGAAGACCGCGGCCGCCATCGCCACCGGGCCGCTTTTATCGCAGGGAACTATGGGAAATGAAGTCGCCGCGCCGTTGATCATCGACACGCATCAGCACCTGTGGGATTTGACGAAGCTCACGCTGCCGTGGCTCGGCGGGGCGCCGGAGGTGCTGCGGCACACGTATCACTTGAACGAATATCGCGAGGCTGCGCGCGGCCTGAACGTGAAATGCGTCTACATGGAAGTGAACGTCGACCCGACGCAAGAAGTGGCCGAGGCGGAACATGTGATCGCGCTCTCGAAGTTGGGCGATCCGACTTGCGGTGCGGTCATCGGATGTCGGCCCGAGTCAGACGGATTTGCCGCATACGTCGACCGGTTTCGGGATGTGCCCGAAGTGAAAGGGATGCGACGCGTGATGCACGAGGCCGACGCACCGCAAGGCTTCTGCTTGCAGCCGGCCATGGTGAAGAGCGTGCGATTGCTCGGTGAACGGGGCCTGAGCTATGACCTTTGCATGCGGCCGACCGAGTTGGGAGATGCCGCGAAGCTGACCGAATTGTGTCCGGATACGCGCTTCATCGTCGATCATTGCGGCAATGCCGATGCGACGGCCTTTAGTAAATCGTCGACGGTCGCCGAACCGAAACCGTCGCACACCGCCGACGAATGGAAAGCGGGCATCGATCGTTTGGCGAAACGTCCGAATACGATCTGCAAGATCTCGGGCATCATCGCGCGATTGCCGAAAGGGGGCGACGCCGGCGATCTTGCACCGATCGTGAATCACTGCCTCGACGCTTTCGGTCCCGACCGCGTCGTCTTCGGCAGCGATTGGCCCGTTTGCTTACTCGGTGGATCGCTCGGGACCTGGGTCGCCATGCTGACCGAGATCATTGCGGGTCGGCCGGAAGCGGAGCGCCGAAAGCTGTGGTCGGAAAATGCTCGGCAATTCTATCGGCTCAAGATTTAGGATGCGTTCCGCACGAGTAGATGCAGATCTGTGCGTTGGGCGTTACATCAAGTGCTCGCGAACGACGGCTTCGTTGAGTTCGATTCCCAGCCCCGGCCGATCCGGCACGCGAACCGTACCTGTTTCGAATTGTTCCGGCGGAGTGAGCAGGTCGCTTCGCCAGGGGACTTCGCCCCATTGTAGTTCGAGCGAGTAAAAGTTCTTCAACACGGCGCAGGCTTGAATACTGACGGCCGTTGCGACGGGGCCGCTGGGATTGTGCGGGGCGACGCTCAGCCCCTCGCTCTCGGCGACGGC
>CAMCTH010000633.1 GCA_945877965.1 Planctomicrobium piriforme
CACCGGTCGCGAGTGCCACGCCGACTCCCTCGCCGAGCCCGACGGCTCCGAAGCCGGTCGCATCGGCCGCGCCGACGCCTGCCTCTTCGCCGACCGCAAGCCCGTCGCCGACCGCCGTCGTCACGACTCCCACTGCCTCGGCAACGCCGAGCGCCACCGCCTCCGCGACGGCCCCGGCCGTCGTCGTCACGCCGACCGCAACGCCGACGAGCACGCCGGCCTCGACCGTTGCCGCTACGCCCGTCGTCGCAGCAACCGTCGCCCCCACGGCGACTGCGACCGGCACGTCGCCGCTGCAAGTGCTCTCGATGGACACGAAAGAAGTTCGCAACGGCCTGACCGGCGGCATGCGGTTCTTAGTCATCATCGGCGTGTTCGCGCTGCCAATCTTCCTGGCCAATGTGCTGAGCAAGACGTTCCGCCTGCCGGATCACGTCTGGCGTTTCTTCTTCGTGCTGTTCGCCATCACCGCCGGTGCGGCCGCCACCTACCTCGGCTGGCCGCCGAAGTTGGGCGTCGATCTCCGCGGCGGTATCAACCTCGTCTACGAAATCAGCCAGAAGCCGGGCGTCGGATCCGAACCCGTCGACATGGAAAAGCTGATCGGCACGATCAATCGCCGCATCAATCCGGGCGGCATCAAAGAAGTCACCGTCCGCCCGTTCGGTTTGGACAAGATCGAAATCATCATCCCGGGCGCCGACCAAGACGAATTGGCCCGCATCAAGGAACTGATCTACAAGTCGGGCGCGCTCGAGTTCCGCATCCTGGCAAGCCGTCACAAGTATCAAAACGAAATCGACGCCGCCCTCGGACAGCAACGTCGTCAAGAAGCGCGCAAAGAGCCGTTGACCGACGTCGTCTTCAGCGACGCTAAGGGAACGCCGGTCGAAATCGCCCGTTGGTTCTCGGTCGACGTCACGCGTGAAGGCCAATTCCGCGGCATCCCCGAGTACGCCACCCGCGAAGTCCCCGCCGAGACCGCCGATCGCAATCTGCTGCAAGTCCTCTGCATTCGTGATCCGTACAAGGTGACGGGCGATTACCTCGTCAACGCTTCGCCCGGTTTGGATGAAGGGGGCCGGCCGTGCGTCGTCTTCAGCTTCAACGGTGAAGGGGCGAACCGGATGCTGCAACTCACCAGCACCCACCTCCCCGACCAAGCCGGTCAGACGAGCGAACTCGGCATCGTGCTGGATAACTTCCTGCAGTCGGCCCCGCAGATTCGCGGTGCCATCGGCGATCGCGGCGAGATCACGGGCAACTTCACCAAGGAAGAGACGAAGAGCCTGTCGGAAATTCTGACCGCCGGTGCCCTCCCCGCCACGCTCGATCGCGAACCGATCAGCGAAGTCCTCATCGGCCCGATGCTAGGTGAAGACACGATCAAGGCCGGCGTCACGTCGATGGCCGTCGCCGTCGGCGTCGTCGTCGCTTTCATGCTCGTCTACTACCGGTTCGCCGGCGTGGTCGCCAACATCGCATTGCTCTTGAACGTGTTGCTGACCGTCGCCTTCATGGTGATGTTCAACGCCGCCTTCACGCTCTCGGGCCTCGCTGGCTTGGCGCTGACCGTCGGTATGGCGGTCGACGCAAACGTGCTCATCTACGAGCGGATGCGGGAAGAATTGAATCGCGGGGCGACGATCCGCATGGCCATCCGCAACGGCTTCGATCGCGCCAGCGTCACGATCATCGACGCCAACGTGACGACGCTCATCACGGCCGTCGTGCTCTACATCATCGGCACCGATCAGATCAAAGGCTTCGCCGTCGCCCTGACGGTCGGCCTCTGCTGGAACTTGTTCACCGCCATCACCGTCTCGCGACTCATCTTCGACGTCGCCGAGAAGGCTCGCTGGATCGGCAAGCTGAAGTTCATGCAGCTGATGACGACCACGAACTACGATTTCATCGGCAAGCGATACATTTGCTACACCGGTTCGATTCTCATCCTCGGTGCCGGCCTGATCGGCATCGTCGTCCGCGGGTCGAGCTTGCTCAACATCGACTTCACCGGCGGTACGTCGATCACGACGGTCTTCGAGAATCCGCCCGCCGACGGGATCGCCCACGTTCGCGAAGGGGTCGAAAAGGCGCTACCGGAAGCGACCGTGCAGCAACTCGACATTCCGGGCGAAGTGAAGGGAACCGGCTTCAAGATTGTTACGTCGGACCCCAACAAGGACGCCGTCGAAAACAAGATCAAGGAACTCTTCGGCAAGGACTTGGCGAAGTTCAAGCTGACCTACGGCGAACTCGGCACGATCGCCGCGGCAAACGGAACGACGCCGGCCGTCACCGGTCCGTCGCTCACCGCTCCCGCCGCCCCGGCTCCGACCGATGGCTCGTCGCTCGAAGAACCGAGCAGGTTGGATCTGAGCGAAGACGAAGAACTGCTCGCCTCGGCCTGCGATCCGGTTACCACGCCCGCCGCTCCGGCAACGACCGCAACGCCGACAGCCACCGCATCGGCCACAGCTGCTGCTCCTAAACCGACCGCGTCGCCGAGTGCCACTCCGGCGGCAACGCCTTCGGCCACAGCCGCTCCGGCCCCTGCTGCAACGCCGACTCCCTCGGCCGCCGCCGCTCCGACTCCGTCTACTACGGCTTCGCCGACACCGTCGGCCACCGCGACCGGCACGGCTAACGCCTTCGGCGGCGCCGCACTCGGTCTCCCCTCGACGGCCGAAATCGAAGCGGCCCTCGATCCGTATGCGGGCGGCACGTTCGTCACGCTCAAGTTCGATCCGCCGATGAGCGAGCCGAAGCTCAGCGAGTTGCTCAAGAAGATCGTCCAACCGGACGCCAACCTGCCGGGAACCCTGTATCAACTCTCGGCCCTAGGCCACATTCGCGGCAGTTCGAAGCCGCAACCCGAGTGGGACCTCCGCATTGCGGCCCCGGCCGACAAGACGCGTGAAGTCCTGACCAAGCTGGAAGCGCAACTCGCCGACGCGCCATTCTTCCCCTCGTCGGAAGAAGTCGGAGCGGCGGTCGCCGACAGCGCCCAGCAGTCGGCCCTCGTCGCCATGGCGCTGAGTTTAGCCTTGGTGCTGGCCTACATCTGGTTCCGCTTCCAAAACCTGGCATTCGGCTTGGCCGCCATCGTCGCCCTCGCGCACGACGTGCTCTTCACGCTCGGCTGTTTGGCCCTGAGCTTGTGGCTCGCTCCGGTGCTCGGCTTCGCCATGGTCGAGCCTTTCAAGATCGACCTCACCATCGTCGCCGCGATCCTCACGATCATCGGCTACTCGCTGAACGACACGATCGTCATCTTCGACCGCATCCGTGAAGTCCGCGGCAAGAGCAGCAACATCACGGCCGGCCTGATTAACGACTGCGTCAACCAAACGCTGAGCCGCACGATCCTCACGTCGTTGACGGTCTTCATGGTCGTCGTGATCTTGTACATCTGGGGCGGCCCGGGCATCCACGGCTTCGCGTTCGCGCTGGTCGTCGGAACGATCTCCGGAACGTACAGCACGATCTACGTCGCCTCGCCGGTACTGCTGTGGCTGCACGAACGGTC
>CAMCTH010000634.1 GCA_945877965.1 Planctomicrobium piriforme
CAACGACGGCACGCATCCCGTCGAAACGTCGACCGGCCTCAATCAAGCGTTGCAAGACGCTCAGGCGACCGGCGCGAATCACATCGTGTTCCCTAAAGGGACCTATCTCATCAGCGAGACGATCCCGCTCGAGATCAACCTCAAGAACATGGTCATTGATCTGAACGGCGCGACGTTGCAGATCAACACGAACGGTCTGCCGAAGTACGGCATCATCGAATTCATTCACGGCGCTGAGAACGTCCGTCTCACGAACGGCACGCTCCGCGGCGACAAGGACGTCCACGACTTCAAAGCCGCTCCCGGCACGCACGAGTGGGGAGCCGGCATCCACTTCGTCGGCGGACGTCATCTCGAAGTCGACCACATCACCTCGTGCAACATGACCGGCGACGGCGTTTCCTCGACCGCAACCGGCTCGCGGAATCGCGACGAACTGCTGAAGCTCATCAAGTACTCGATCTTTCCGAAGGAAGTCGAGTCGGGCGCGTTCGATGCGAAGGGGAACAAGATCGCCGACGCGACGAAGGTCCGCACGATCAAGCCGTACGACGCGACGAAATGCGGCGGACGATTCGAAATCGGCTACCTGGGGGGCTACATGGGCTACCCCTTCATCAAAGGCCGCGTCTATCAGGCGTACTTCTACGATGCCGACATGAAGTTCCTCTCGATGCAAAAGTGTCTGCAGTATCGCAAGGTCATCGTCCCCACCGAAGCGAAGTGGATGAACGTCGTCTTCAACCAGCCTGAGATTTCGGAAGAACCCGCCCACGTCGGCGCGGCCAAGGGTTGGGCCGTACGGATCACCAACTGCCATCCCTCAACCGACGTCCATTTCCATCACAATGTGATGTTGCAGAATCGTCGTTTGGGGATGGCCTACTGCGGCGGACAACAGTGGCTGATCGAAGATAATCTCTTCGCCGAAAACGGCGGCACCAACCCCGGCTACGGAGTCGACTTGGAAGACGGCTCCGAGATGATGCAGGACGTCATATTCCGCAACAACAAGTTCAAAGGCAATCGCAACGGCGATCTCGTCGTCTGCGCCGGCAGCGAAATGATCTTCGAAGGGAACGACTTCGAGAAGTCGGTCATCGTCTGGGGGCGAGCGCACAACTACGTCTTCCGCAACAATGACTATCGCGGCGGCAACGTGCACTACACGACCCGCACCGGCATCGCGAGCATTCACGACAACCGCTACGAAAACTGCAAGCTCGCGGTCACCTTCGACACGAAAGCGGTCGCCGACGGCTTGGTCCGCAAGGCGGGACAGACCGTCGCCACGCCGCCCCTGAAACTCGAAAACGAAAAACTCACGAACGTCGCGACGATCACCGGAACTTATTTCTACTTCAGCGGCTGCGACATCCGCGCCGCCGGGTTCATCGCGGGCAAAGAGACGCGGCTGATCAAGCTCCAGAACTGCAAGGTTGCCGAAAGTTCCATCCAATACGAAGCCGACGGTCCCGACGTGTTCGTCGCGATCGACGGCAAAGACGGCCGCCCCGCCGAAGCCGGCCCCGGCCTGTCGCGCAAGAAGGTCGCTCCCTAGCAACGAATTCGAAGCAGGACCCGATGTACGATTATGTTTTGACCGGCGGGACGGTCGTCGATCCGGCGACCAACCTGAACACGCCGCGGAATCTGGCGATCCAAGGGGGCCGCATCGCCGCGGTCTTAGACCCGACTGCGCCGTTCATCGCCAAGCAGACCGTCGATTGCGCGGGCAAGCTCGTCGTGCCGGGATTGATTGATTTTCACGTCCACGTCTTCCCCGGCGTCAGTCACTTTGGCGTCGACCCGGACGAAACGTGCCTGGCGCGCGGCGTCACGACGGTCCTCGACTTCGGCACCGCCGGCGGTCTGATCTTCGACGGCTTCCGGCGATACATCGTCGATGCCTCGCGGACTCGCGTGAAGGCGCTCATGCTCATTGCCGGCCAAGGGCTCATCAGCAGCATGGGGACGAAGCCCGGCCTCGGCGAGTTGTGGGATTTGTCGTATTGCGACGTCGAAGGATGCGTCGAGGCGGTCGAGCGGAACCGCGATTGCGTCGCCGGGATCAAGGTCCGCTGCATGGACGACATCGCGAACGACGGCAAGAACGAAGCCGAAGGTTTGCGCCGCGCTCGGCTCGCGGCCGACGCGGTGAAGCTGCCGCTCGTCGTGCATCCGGTCCTGTCGTCGCTTTCGATCGAGCATATCTTCGGCACGCTCCATGCCGGCGACGTGCTGACGCATTGTTATCACGACAAGCGTTGCGGCTTGGTCGATGCCAATCTCCGCGTGTTGCCGATTGTCCGCGAGAAGCAACGCGAAGGGGTGCTGCTCGACGTCGGTCACGGCTCCGGCAGTTTCGCCTTCCGCGTCGCTCGCGCGATGCTTGAGCAAGACATCCTGCCCGACTTCATCGGCAGCGACATTCACGCTTACAATCTGCGCGGGCCGGTCCACGATCTTGTCACGACGCTCGATAAGTTCTTGCACCTGGGGATGAGCGTTCCCGAGATCGTCCGTCGCTCGACGACCACCTGTGCGGCGTTCCTCGGCCTGGCCGACGAGATCGGCACATTGCGAGCCGGTTCGTGCGCTGACGTCACCGTGCTGGAGATCGTCGACGGCGAGTTCCCGCTGACCGACTCCGAGGGGCAGATCGAAGTCGCTCGCCGGCGTTTCGAAGTCCGCAACTGCTTCCGGGCAGGCCGTCCGGTGGGACTGTTGCCGCGGCCGATTTAATCGCCTACAGAACACCCGAGCGGCGGGTTTCCGCCGTCGGCCGGCGACGCGATCGAGAAAGCGGAATCCTCTCGACACGCAGGGGCCCGACAAGGTTAGAATGCGGAAACGCCCGCCCCGCTGCCGCTTGTCGTTCTTCCCGCCGTCGCGACACGTTTCGCATCCCGTGTTGAAAGTGCGCCCATGCTTTCTCGCGTTCGCCTTTCGGCCGTTGCGCCGATCTTGATCGCCTACTCTTTCGCAGCATCGGCCTCGGCCGTCGAGAAGAAGCCCGCCGAGTCGTCGCCGTCGACAGGCACCGGTGCCGTCGCCGCTCCGAGCGATTTCTTTCTCGATGAGGTTTGGGCGAAGATCGGTGCGCAATCGTGTCTAACGTGCCACAAGCTCGGCGGCGATGCGGAAGAGAGCCAGTTCGTGCTGCAAGATCCTCAGAAGAGCAGGGGGGCCGAGCAGGCCGCCGCCCTCCGGCTCAATCGCGATGCGTTCACGCGCATGGCCAAGCTCAAGGAAGGCGAACAATCTCGCATCCTACTAAAAGTCGTCGGCAAGTTGGATCACGGCGGAGATGACGTGTTGAAAGCCGACTCAACCGGCTACCGCATCCTTGCCGAGTTCGTCCGCCGCGCGAATGATCCGCACGGCGTCGGAACGCCGTCGCCGGCGATCGTCGAGACCGACGCCGACCGCAACGCGCCGCCGTTCTTCGCAGGCATCGTCATGCTCGACGATCGTCGCTTGCTTCGCCGCGTTGCACTTTCGCTGGCAGGCCGCTTGCCGACGGAGGC
>CAMCTH010000635.1 GCA_945877965.1 Planctomicrobium piriforme
TTTCGTGAACTTGTCGGGCATGAAAGCGACGACGGGATCTTTCCGCAACGCCGGCGCGTCGGGGACGATGTTCGGCACGGTGACCATGTACGACGCATCCCGCACGGCGTCGCCGACGGCCCGATGGTCGGGGTGGTAATCGTTGTTGCGATGCGTCACCAACAGATCGGGCTTAAAGGTTCGGATCTCGCGGATCAGGTGATAGCGAAGTTCGAGCGTCGCTTGCAGTCGGCCGTCGGGAAAGTCCCAGACTTCGGCCGTTGCGCCGATCGCCTTCGCGGCGGCCGTCGCTTCTTGGCGACGACGTGCGGTCAGCGTCGGGCCGGTCTGTTCGTGGTGGCCCGATTCGCCGTTCGTGACGGAGACGAGTTTCACTTCGTGGCCGAGTTCGCGATAGATCGCCGCCAGACCCCCGCAGTGGAACTCGCAATCGTCCGGATGGGCGCCGAGCACGAGCAAGCGCAAAGGAACCGCAGCCATGAGTCACCCGAATGAACAAAGAAGAATGGAGCGGCGACGACAAGGCTGATTGTAATTCGCAAGGAGATCAGACGCACGTGCGGCACACTGAAAAAACCGCGACGTTCGGGGGAGAGCGCCGCCGGCACGTTGGTGAGTGAGCGAGTAAGATGAAGCCCGTCGAAGCAGTGTGGCTTGTCAACATCGACGAGTTCGGCCTGGAGTTCGTTCGCCGTGCATTAAGGATGCCAAGATGCAGATGCAGTTCATCGAAATGACCGGCAAGACGTTGCTGGGTCTCACCGGCATCGATGCCTTACAACCGGACGAGTTGCGGAAGCTCGGCGTCAACGATGCGAGCGTCATGCGCATTAATCGGCAGGGGGACATTGAGATCCGCCGCGTCGACCGCTGGGACGTGATCGGCGGTTTGTTGGGGGATTACGACCACAAAGTCCGCGCCGCCACCGGATTAGAGTGGGCCTAGGTGAAGGGTCGCGGTCGGCGCAAGTGCAAGTCAGGTAAGCCTTGCCGTTCGTCCGACGGTGCGAAATCGCCCGGTTTTTCCCGCCGCGGGTTCGTCTTGCATCGAACCTCAACGACCTTAGAATGAAATTCACACTTCAAGTACCGAATTGATTTTTCCCCATGGGGTGAAGCTTGTTGACCGAACAAGAGGTGTCGCGCAGTTGGCAGCGACTGTTTACCGGCGGCGAGGTGACGAAAGAGACGTTCACTAAGGCCGAGGCGCTGCTGGAAGAGCTCCGCACCGAAAGCCCGCTCTATCACCGGCTGACCGCTGAGTTGGTCGAGATCCGCAAGATGAAGAGCGACGAGAACAAGCAAAAGAAGAAGCGAGCCAAGGTCGAGGCCTAAGTCGCAACGACCGCTCCATTGCAAAAACAAAACAGAACGGACCGGGCTCCATGATGGGAGGCCCGGTCCGTTCTGTTTTTGCAAGCTGCGTTCCGCGGCTATCAGCCGGCTTAGTGGTTGAACACCAAGCCGAGGTTGAGGCCGTGGAGCAGGTAAGTCGTTCGGTTTTGATCTTCCAGCAAGCCCATGGTCGGCAGGCTGTAGCGAGTCATCTGAGCACCGCGAGCAATGTTGTCGACGAACAAGCCCGAGTAACCTGCTTGCAGGTAGAACGAGCGGAACAGGTGATACTTCAGGTTCAAGCGGAGTTCGCCGGCGGGCGCGAATTCGGTCTGCTTGACCGTGTGGGTAAAGCGGGCCGGAAGTTGCACGTTGATAACTTGACTCGAAGAGACGCCGAAGCCGATGCTGCCGATTTCGCCTTCCTGCTGGACGTTCTGGATATTAGCGGCCGCCAGGAAACGTCCCTCCGCACCGAGTTGCCAACGTCCCCAGGTCCGCGACCACTTCGCACCGATCTGGCCGCCGATCAGGTAGTTCCGCGCCTTGGTGGTGAACTCCGTGCCGACCGATCCGGCTTGTCCCGCCCCGGTGAACCAAAATTGGTCCGTCACATTCATGGCGCGGGGGCCGACGAACATTTCCCACACGCCGCCTCGCGGGCCCATCGCCACGCGCCACATCTTCATCAGCTCCAAGCCGTAGGTCGTCGTCTGGTTTTCAATACGTAGTATTTCGAACTTCGACGGCAGCGTAGTGGCATCGTCGAAATCCGTAGCTACGCTGCGGATGTCGGGAACGCCGTTGAGCGGCTCAGCCCCTTGTAACACGAACGGCGGGTTACCGATCGTGGAGTTGGTTCCCAAGTCGGCACCGAAACGTCCGTAGACGCCGTCGTTATCGAGATCGTCGTCAATGCCGTCCGGGGTCAGCGTGTTCACACCGCGAAAGTCGACGAATCCGATCGGGCTGTTCGCGAAATTGACGGCTGCGTTAGCTACGGAGGTATATGCATTAGGTCCGGCGAAGTTGAAGCCGCCGATCATCCAGCCCGAGCCGTCGTCATCGACGTGACCGAACTCATAACGCCCGCCGCTCGTATAGTCGGCCGAACTCATGAAGGTCGTATCCAATGAACTTACCTGCGGCACGGTGCCGGTGGTTACGGTTCCGAACGCAGCCGTCGACGGCACAATTCCGGGGCCGCCGTTGGTCGTAGAAAACGCTAAGCTCTGAAACGTCGTCGTAATGACCGTCTGTCCGCCCGAGGTGGTTACCTGCGTCGAACTGAGGAGAATCGCCGCGGTGTTGGGCAACACCTGAAAGTTTCCTGAGTTAGCCGTGCTCGCTCCGGAAGTAATGACGGTCAACGTGCCCGCTTGCCCGATCTGCGCCCGCGGCACGGCGCTTTGCGTCCAGTTCAGGTATTCGGCCGTGCCGAAGTACCCTGCCGCCGGCTGCGGACCGCGCCCATAGGAGCTGAGGTCGGGCTGATCGAAGAGTTGCAAGTCGTTGACGTACGGCACGAACTCCGGCTCGGAATCCTGAGCCGTCGCAGGTGCGGCCGTCATCGCTGCAAAGGCGAAGATCAGCAGAGTGCGGCGAAGTAGATTTTGGCTCGACATCGTATGAACCACCTGAAACTTGAAACTCGTGACCGCTTGAATACTTGGAACCAACTACCGGTTGAACACCAGGCCCAAGTTAAGGCCGTGAACGAAGAAACTCGATTTGTTCTCGTCGGCAAGTATTCCCATGCTAGGCATGCTGTAGAACGTCATCTGTGAACCGCGCGCCACATTCTGAGCAAACAACGCCGTGTAACCGGCGTTCACATAGAGCGAACGAAAGACTTGGTAGCGAAGGTTCATCCGCAACTCGCCTCCCGGAGCGAACTCCGTTTGGTTGACGCGATGCGAAAAGGCTGCCGGAACCTGGAGATTGATCGCACCGCCCGCACCATTGTTACCGATGGCCGGATCGCCGATTTGCCCCTCTTGCGTGACATGCTGGAAGTTCGCTCCAACGAAACCGCGTCCCTCGAAGGAGAGTTGCAACCGTCGCCGTTGCCGCGACCATCGACCGCCGAACTGTCCGCCGAGCAAATAGTTTTGTGCATTCGTATCGAAGTAGGTGTCGAACGACCCTGCCGCACCCGTAGTGGCATTGAACATGTATTGATCGTTGATGTTA
>CAMCTH010000636.1 GCA_945877965.1 Planctomicrobium piriforme
GGTCCCCGTTCCCCACGGTGGTTTAGGATACGCATAGAACGCCCCGTCGGGCGTCGCGATCTCGTACAGATCTTTGAGTCCCGCGACCAGGCGATCACGTTTCTTGCGATAGTCGTCGGTGTGCGGCGTCATGTCGACGTCGAGCGCCGCGACCCCCGCCCATTGAAACGGCTGCGGCGCGCAGACGAACGTGTACTGCTGCAACTTGGCCATTGCCTGCACGACTTCCGGCGGACCGTGGGCGAAGCCGAGTCGCCAGCCGGTCATGCCGTAGCCTTTGCTGAAGCCGTCGATCACGATCGTCTGCGGATTGAACTTCGCCGGCGAGACGAACGGACGATCGTAGACGAAGGCCCGATAGATTTCGTCGCTGACGAGCGCCACGTTCTTCTCGGCCGCGAGCTTCGCGAGGTCGCGCACCTCGGCCTCGGTCGCGGTCACGCCGGTCGGGTTGGCCGGGCTGTTGAACAGAATCGCCTTCGTGCGCGGCGTGATCGCGGCGCGGACCTTGTTCACATCGATCCGGAAATCAGGATAGGTGTCGATCGACACCATCTTCGCGCCGGTTAGCTTCACGAGCGACGGATACATCACGAAGAAGGGATCGAAGACGATCACCTCGTCTCCCGGATTGGCCAAAGCGAGCATCGCCAACACCAACCCGCCGCTCGTGCCGCTGGTGACGAACAGATCTCGATCGTCGCCGTATTCTTGTTTCGCGCGAGCCAGCAACTTTTCCCGCAACGGGCCGATCCCTTGCGTCGGCGAGTAGCCGTTCTTTCCCTTGTTGATCGCGTCGATCGCCGCCGCCTTCACCGGTTCCGGCACATCGAAGTCGGGCTGCCCGATCGAGAGATTGATCGGGCTCTTCATCTTGGCCGCGAGGTCGAACACCTTGCGGATGCCCGAACTATCAAAGTGGGCCATACGATCGGCGAGCCAGGGATGCGACATGTCAGAAATCAGGGGTCAGGGAACAGGAGTCAGGTGAACGATGCGATCGCAGTATAAAACGAAACAGCCGCAGGTGTACACCCGCGGCTTTGGGCCGCTTCAGTCAAATAGGAATATCGGCGGCTTGAAAACGTTGTATCCCAGTGCCATACCAAGGTTGACCGCTGCAGCTGTGAGTACAAGTCGGTCGGATAGCCGCGTGGTTTGATTGATGAGACTATCTGTAAACACCAGAACTAAATGCGCGCACCACCCAAAGACAACTAGGTCTCCGATGAGAATTGGAATCCCGAGCAGGATGATGGCCATGCCTAACATCTTGGGATTCAACGCAAACAAAACGAAAATCGTCGCAATCGCAAACAGCGATTGTTTGGTGCATGCGGTAAGTGATGTCCCGAGTCGTTGAATGTCCGGATCATCTGACGGCGGTAGCGTAGCGATTCGCCGGTCGATAATCGTGCGACAGACCCAGGCAATGAGTAATGCACCAAGCGCCCAGACGAGATCAATGTAGGTCCAACCGAACCGTGCGCCGAAAAAACTACCGGCAGTCATCGAGCCGGCTAATACAAATAACCCAGTCAGCAAGACGAAGGCGTTGCCCAACATAATACGCCTCACGACGTAGCCGAATCGATCGATGCCCAGGGATTATAAGGCTTCTATCGCCGACGACACCCGTGGAATTGGCCGGCTTTTCCGAGCCGCGCACGTCAGTAAGCGGTCCGTCTGGGTCTGCACGCAAGCACCGCTTATTAACGTGCGCGGCTCGGACGGAGTTACCGAACCTTGCACTTGAAGCGGACGATGCCGCCGTCGCCGGGGTAGAGCGGTTCGTCGATTTCCCAGCGCAGCTCCAGCGACTCGGCCGCGTTCGGGTTCGAGACGAAGTGCGCCGGGCGGCTCGATTGAGCACTGTCGGCGACGTATTCCAAGCGCGACGTCAGGCTGTCGAGGATCACGATGTTGCCGAGGACCTGATCGCCGACGTTGTCGTATCGCAACGTGAACTCTACGAACTCGCCCGGCTTGGCGGCGGGCGTCGACGCGATCTTGCAGATGCGGAGTCGGCCGTTGACCGGTTCTTTGACGGTGTAGATCGCCTGAGCGCGACGGTCGCCCGACACTTCGACGGCCCGCGTCTTCTCGACGAAGATCGTCACCCCTTCGTCCTTCGTCCACACGATCGCGGCGTCGGTGGCTTCGGCGAGGCGTGCCTTTTCGGCCCCTTGCATCGCGCCGTTGCGAATGACGGAGAGATTTTCGAAGTGTACGAACGATTGTTGGTAGTTCGACGGCGGGACGACGGTCGAGGCCGAGCCGTCGCGGAGTTCGCGGAGATACGTCGTCGGCCGCAGGTTGGCGGCGTGACCGATCGGCTGCTGTTGCTCGACGTTGGTGCGCACGATCTGTCGTTCGTCGTAACGAACGGGGCGGACCGGCTTCTGCACGTTCGTCGGACCGGTAACGTGTTCGTTGGCCGTGATCGCCAGCACGGTGCGGACCGAGCTGAATCGCGGCGCGTAAACGTACGCACAGTTCGTGGCCTCGACCTTCGTGCGACCGTCTTGCGTGTCGTAATGGGCGACGGTGTCTTCGATGTTCAGGCCGGCGATGGCCCACTCGGGACTGACCGTTACGGGCTCGTCGGCGTCGCCGCCGTCATGCAGATACTCATCCATCGGCCACGGCCCTTTGATCCCCGGCGGCGCGAACGGGGTGATGGCTCCGTAAGGAACGGGCGGCGCACAGGCGGCAACCGACGCATCGTCGCGCGGCACGATGGGCAGCGGTTGGCCGACGATCGGCTTCGCGGGCGCTTGCCCGATCTTTTGCACGCGCGATGGCGGCATCGCGGCGGGTTGCTCCACGGCGGGAACCGGTTCGGCGGCGGGTGCGGCGGCGCCGTCGACCTGCGCGTTCGACGCGAGTGTGTTCGGCGAGTCGGTCAGCGTGCGGCACGAAGCCAGCACGCAGAGCGTGGGTGCGAAGATCGCAGCGAGAAGCAAGCGACGGAGTTTCATCTTAGTTGTTCTCCGCGGGGCTGAAGCGACGGGCCGATTTCGGCGGCGCTTCGACCGGCGTGTTCGGAATAATACCCGGCTGAACCGGCGCGGCTTTCGGCGGCAGTTGGATCGGCGAGACTGGCGGCGTGAGGCCGAAGAATTGCCACTTCGGGCAACCGTACAAGAACTCCCAATCGGGACCTTGTCCTTCGACCGGCACCCGTGCGCCCATGCGGACGATCGCGACCGGCCGACCGAGTTGATCGGCGACTTGCAGCGGGTTGGCGTGCGCACCGGCGTCGTGCCACAGTTGTTCGCCGGGCCGTTGGCCGCCGGGAATCGCGAGTTGCGGATCTTCGACGTACACGACTCGCGTCACGTACATGCCGTCCATCGCCAGGCGAATGTCGTCGTCGTTGAAGACGATCGGGATCGGGAACTTCAGCTCCATACCGGCCGGCGGATAGGTGCGATCGATGATCTCGACCGTCGGATAGCAATCGCGCCCTTCATGGAGCGGCAGATTCGAGAGCTTCAAGCGATAGGT
>CAMCTH010000637.1 GCA_945877965.1 Planctomicrobium piriforme
AGACTCGGAGAAGCGTCGTCGCGAGATATTGGCTAAATGGTTCCGACCGGGCGATTGGGAACTCACCGCGCCGAAGACGTTGGAGACTCCGCAAGGGACGCTGCTGTTCGACGAGTATCGCCAGACCGAGGGAGGCCTGCTCGAGATTCACCCTTGCACGATGATCATCATCTCGAACGATACGCAACAAGCGGCTCTCGATCCGGAAAAGGCGCGGAGAGCCGTTATCTTGCGTGCGCCGGAGGGAGCCCGGCTCCGCTTCGACTCACCGATCGATCTGAGCAAAGCAGTGATCGGCAAGTTGATCGGCGGTGAACTGATCGGCGACGTCGACATTCACAGCGACCAGCGTTTGGCCGGGCCCGACGACGATCTGCATGTGAAGACTCGCAATATTGCGTTGAACCAAGCCGAAATCACGACGCCCGAGTGGATGGAGTTTCGACTCGGTCCGCACTTCGGTCGGGGTCGCGGCCTGCAGATCGTGCTGGCTCCGGCCGGGGCCGACGACAGCGGATTGGCGGCTCGCGGCGTGCGCGAATTTAACTTGCTCGAACAGGTCTTCGTCCACATCGAACCGTCGAGCCAGGGCGATCTGTTCCCCGGCAAGAACGAGACTGCGCCGGTCGCACCAGGCGCAGGCTCGCCGCCGGTCGAAGTCCGGAGCAGCGGCCGCTTCACGTTCGACTTAGCCGAGAACTTCGCGCTGTTTCGTAAGCAGGTCGACGTCGTGCGGCTGAACCCCGACGGCAAGATTGACCAGATGAACGGCGACCAACTCAAGATCGTCTTCGACGCCGTCGACGCGCCGACGCCGATCCCCGTTGAAGGGGAGGCCCCCGTCGACAAGAAGAAGGCCAAGAAGCTCGAACCGCGGCGGATCGAATTCACCGGCGAGCCGGTCGTCATTCGCGCGCCGGGCAACGACATGCAAGCGCGAGCCCAATACGTCGAGCACGATCTCACGACGCGATCGGTCCGACTCCGCGATGCGATCGAAGTGATCGTCCGTCAGCAGGACCGTGAGATTCGCGCGCCCGAGATCTTTTTTATCCCCGATCCTTACGGCAACTACGGCACGTTCCAAGCAGCGGGGCGCGGCAGCTTGGAAGGGAGTTCGCCCAGCGATCCGCGGCAAACGTTCCAGGCTCAATGGACCACGCGGCTGCACTTCCGCCGTCACGAAGATCGGCACGTTCTCTCGCTCCACGGCGAGGCTCGCTTTGCCGCCTCGGGCAAGGGAGGATTGTCGGGCGATGAGATTCATCTCTGGTTGATGGAAGCGCCGAAAACGGCCGCCGTGCAACAGCCGGGCCAGAAGCCGCAGACCGAGTTGGCTCCTGATCGGTTGCTGGTGTTGAACCAGGTGCAGATCGAATCGCCGCAAATGGTCGGATCGGTGCAGCGACTCGAAGGCTGGTTCGAACAAGAGACGCCGCGGGCCGTGGCTCACCGCGTGAACTACATGCAGACCGACGGTGAGCTTGCGCCGCAGCCGACTGCTCCTCAGCCATTGGTAACGCAACCGTTCGTCCCCACCTCGCCGCTTCCCGTCATGGCGGCTCCGGCGCCGTTTGTTCCTGCTCCGGCGGCGGAGTTCGCCCCGTTGCCGCCGCCCCCGGAGCGGCAGTTCCGCATCGACGGCGAGGTGCTCCGACTGCGAATCGCGGTCGTCGCGCAGCAGATGGAACTCCGCGAGGCAGTCGTCGAGCGGAACGTCAAAGTCACCGAGACGAAGACGAAGTCGCCGCAGGAAAAGCCGCTGCTCTTACAAGGAGATCGCTTGCACGTCGTGCAGCCGACGCCGACGGAATCGCATGTTACCGTCACCGGTTCGCCGGCGTATGTCGAAGCGCAGCAACTGACCGTCTCGGGCGGCAAGCTGGTGCTCGACCGCCCCGACGAGTTCACGAACCGCGTCGGCGTCGCCGGGCAAGGGGTGCTGACGATGCCGGTCGATCGCGATCTGCAAGGCCGCGTGACGGCGACCCCGGAGACGCTGCATCTCGCGTGGCAAGGAGGAATGTGTCACGACGGCTAGATCGCCGTGTTCGAGCGAGGCGTCGAGGCGCGACTCAGTACGCAAAACCTGAAGACGGATCGCCTGCAGGTCGTCTTCGCCGAGAAGCAAACCGGCGGCGTGCAAGTGCCGAACAGTTCGACGCAGCCCGAGATCGCACGCGTGGAATGCTTCGACGGCGTGCAGATCGAGAGTCGCACGACGGCTCCCGACGGCAACCCGATCGCGCTGGATCGCGTGCAGGCGCGGACGTTGATGCTCGATCAAAAGACGGGGGATTTCGTCGCCGAAGGGCCGGGTGAAGTGACGTCGCTGCGACTCGGCGCGGCAGGCAGCATGCCGGGGATGACGCCGCCGCAACCGGGGCAGCAGTTTGTTCCGCAGCAGCCCGTCGCGGCGAATCCGAACAGTCCGGCCGGAACGAAGATCAACTACTTGCAAGTTCGCTTTCAGCGTCAGCTCGTCGGCAATCATCCGCGCCGTGAGATGACGTTCTTGAACCAGGTCCGGACGTTGTACGGGCCGGTTCCCGATTGGACCTCGACGATCGATCCCGATCGAACCGATCGCTGGAGCCAAGAGACGGTCCGCGTCGATTGCGAAAAGATGCAGATCTTCTCACGCAGCGACGTCGCCTCGAACACGGAGACGGTCGATCTGATCGCCGAAGGGAACGCGCTTGTCGAGGGGACGACGTTTACGGCTCGCGCGCCGCGATTGACCTATGCTCAGTCGAAGGATCTGCTGGTGATCGAGGGCGACGGCCGGACCGACGCGCAGTTGTTCCATCACAAGCCGCGCCCCGGCTCCGTGTTGTCAACGACGTCGGCAAAGCGGTTCATGTTCTGGCCTTCGACGAATCGGGCTCAGATCGACGGGGCGTCGTCGGCGGAACTCAAGCCGAACTGACGTCGCGCGGTTGCGGCTTTGCGAGCAAGTACGGGCCCGAGAGGACGAGCGTGGCCGCGCTTGCGAGCAGGCCGAACGTCACGGGCAGCAGATGCAGCACGTCGTCGTAGCCGACGCTCAGATGCACGACGAACGCCGCCAAGTAGCCCGGCACCGCTCCGACGGCGAGCATCCACCACGCCGCCGAACGTCCGCGGCCGAAACTCCAAAGGGCCGTTAACGTCAGCATGATTCCGCCGGCCAAGAGCATGCCTCCCATCGCGGCGCGGTCGTGCGCGATGAGCGGCATCAGCAACGGGTCGGCCGCTTGCAATTGCTCAACCGTCGTGCAGAGAAAATCTAGATCGGTCTGCACGAGCACGAACGAGCAGGCGATCGTGAGGATGACGCACCCGGCGACGATGAGCACGATTCCGTGCACGACGGCGATGAGTTGCCCCCATTGAGATCGCCGCCAAGCTCGATCGTCGTCCAAGTCGGCGACGGGGTTCGGCAGCGCCGGAGGCAAATGACCGCGGACCGCCGTGAGTTGGAGTTGGAACAGGGTCGTCGTCACGAACGCATGAAACGGATCGAA
>CAMCTH010000638.1 GCA_945877965.1 Planctomicrobium piriforme
CACCGCGGGAAAAAAGCGAGCTAAGATAAAGGTAATGAAGCCAGCCGACTCCAACTCGATTTCGCAAGCGTGCGCCGTGCCGTACCGCGTGCATTCAGGTCGGATCGAAGTCTGCATCGTCACGTCGATGAAGAAACGGCGCTGGACGTTTCCCAAGGGGATCATCGAGGCCGACGAAACGCCGATCGAGGCCGCGCTGAAAGAAGCGTGGGAAGAAGCCGGCGTGCGCGGCTCCGTCGTCGGTCATTCGCTCGGCGCGTACGAGCGTCGCAAGCTCGGCATGCGGATCGTCGTCGAGTGCTACTTGATGCACGTCGAGCGCGAGTTCCAAGCGTGGCCCGAGTCGCCGTTTCGGCAACGAACGTGGGTTCCGCTCGAAGAAGCGGCCGACGTCGTCGGTTGCCCAGCGCAGCGCGAATTGTTCGTCACCGCTATCGCGCGATTGAAACGACGCCGCTCGCAAGCGGGTTAGTTCGAGCGTTTCAGTTCGCCGGCGCAGGGTGGTCGGGGTTGGAGCGTGCTCGCGAAACCCCGGAGCTTTGCATTCCGTGGCTTCCCATCGGTCCAGCCACGGCCACACGTCTACTTCTTGGTCGTCTGCTTGCGCGCTTGTTGCAGGACGTCGCTCATCAGCACGCTCTTGCCCCCCTGCTTCTTGCTTTCGTCGGCTGCTTGCATGAACGTGACGAGTTCGAGCGTTTCGCCCGCGGCAATCGGCGGCGTGCCGGTGCGGAAGAAGTCGGCGATCTTGAACAGCAGCCCTTCGTAGCCGCCGCCGAGACTTTCCGTCGGGCCGGTCGCCTTCGTGCCGAAGACCATCGCGCCGTAGCCCCCTTTACCGCTGCGAATGCCGCGGAACGTCGCGACGCGGCCGTCCTTCCACACGCCCGTGACGACGTGGGTGTCGGCCGTCGCCGTGCAGGTAACCGACTGGCAGCCGGGGCCCATGATCGTGTACAGAATTTCGACGCCGTGGATGCCGTACCAGAACAGATCGGGATGGTGTTCTTCCAACGAGCACGGGCCGTAGGCGACGCAACCGACGACGTCGCCGAACGGAGCCGCTTCGCTACGGACCGCCGCGATGCCGGGATAGTAGCGGAGCGACGAACTGCTGAAGCACGGCGTGCCGCTCTCTTCGGCCAGACGGAAGATTTCTAACGCATCGGCCAGCGACGCCGTGATTGGCTTGTCGATGAAGAGCGGCTTCTTCGTCTGCGACTTGGCGTTCGCGGCGAACAGTGGCTTCGCCTGTTCCAAGTGCGGTCGACCGTCGACGCTTTCGAGCAACACGGCATCGACCTTCGGCAGCAACGCGTCGATCGAGTCGACGATCTCGACGCCCGACTCGCGGAGCTTCGTGGTGAAGCCTTCGATCCGGCCGTAGCTCGCTTCGACGTCGGACGAACCGCCGGGGAACGCGGCGACGACTTTCAGGCCTGCCAACGGGCTCTCGGGCTTCGCCTTGTTGATGGCGCTGGTGAAGGCGACGACATGCGAGGTGTCGAGCCCGATGATGCCGATGCGAATCACCTTCTCGGCCGCTTCGCCCGTCGGCAGCAGCGTGGACGATGCCAGAACGAGGGCCAGGACCGAAACGAAGCGGGAGGTGAACATGATGCGACTCCGCAGCAGCGAGGAGAGATTGTGTGAGGCGGGATGCGACGGCCGTGCGTTGCCGCGGGCGACGTCGTGCGATAGTCTAAACCACGCTTTCCCCTGCGAACAGGATTGACCATGAAATATCAAATCGTCGCGTCGATCGCCGTTTTCAGTCTGTTTTCAGCGGCAATCGTCGCGTTCGGGGCCGACGCCCCGCAGACGTTGACTCCGAACGAATACGAAGCGCGCGGCAGCGAGCACTTCATTGCGGGTCGCTTCGTCGAATCGGTCGCCGATTTCGATGCCGAGATCAAACTCAATCCGCCGCGGTCGCCGTGGCACTGGAAGCGGGGTATCTCGCTGTACTACGTCGGTCGCTACGCCGACGGGGCCAAGCAGTTTGAAGGATATCAAACGGTCGACGGTAACGACGTCGAGAACGCGGTCTGGCGATTCCTGTGCCAAGCGCGCGACCCGCAGGTCGGCTTAGATAAAGCGCGTCGCGGAATTCTGACGATCAAAGACGACCGCCGCGTGCCGATGATGCAGATCTACGCGCTGTACAAAGGCGACCTCAAGCCGGAGGACGTGATGCAGGCGGTTCGCGCGGACGATCCGCCGTCGGCGGTTCTCGAGCATCGCCTCTTCTATGCCCATCTCTACTTGGGGCTGTACTACGAAGTGCTCGGCGACGCGGTCCAGGCCAAGCAGCACATGGAAGAAGCCGAGCGCCGCAAGATCGAACACTACATGGGCGACGTCGCGAAGGTCCATGCCGACCTGCTGCGTACGAACGCCGCAAAGGCGAATTAAACCCTCTCCCCTTGAGGGAGAGGGTGGCGAGCGCAGCGAGCCGAGTGAGGGGGCGGCCCTCGTTTTCGCGTCGCACTGTTCACTCGCAGCATCATCCCTCACCCGAACACTGCGGTGTTCGGTCTCTCCCTCAAGGCAGGATTATGCAATTGCCGGCGGTTGGTTAAGTCGGTTGGTTGCAAGCAGAAAGCGTTCGCGTCCCAATGTCTCTTTGAAACCGCTTTCAAGGAGATCTCCGATGGAACGCGAACGCTGGTTACAAATGTACCGCGCGGTGTGCGAGTTGGACAAAGCTTCTTACCGGGGTGTGTTCCAGGCCGCCGCGATCGTCGGTGTTTTCTTGTGGGCCGTGTTACACGATCGGCCGACTTGTTGGGCTTGCCGTTCGGAGAACTGGCCGCCGGGCTTATGGCGATATGCGTTGCCTTCGCAGGCGACGATGAGCCGCCGCTTACGTGATCCACGGGTGCAGGCGTTGTTGACGACGTTGGAACGTTCCTTATCGACCGACGCCTCGGCCGACGTGAAAACGATCGACGCCAAACCGTTGCCGATCGGAGGATACAGTCGCGACCGCGACGCCGGCTGGGGACGTAGCGTCCGCGGAATGGCGCAGGGCTACAAGTTCTACGCCGCCTGGGGCGACGGCGTGCGACCGATTGCGTGGCGGTTGGCGGCAATGTACGTCAGCGAGCAGGCGATGGCGTTGGAGATGATTCCCGAACTCGTCGGCCCCGGATACTTGCTCGGCGACAGCCTCTACGACATCAACAAGCTGTACGACGCCGCGGCCGCCGTCGGGCACCAACTGCTCGCTCCGCGCAAACGTCCCGCCGCCGGCTTCGGCACGAAATACCAAAGCCCGCGTCGCTTCCGCGGCCTAGAACTTCTTGCCACCGCCGCCGGTCGCGAACTTTACGATCGCCGCGATCAAATCGAACGCCACTTCGGCGGTCTGACCTGCTCCGCCGGCGGCCTCAGCCCGCTACCGGCCTGGGTTCGTCGCCGACACCGCGTACAACTCTGGGTTCGAGCCAAACTCATCGTCAACGCCTACCGACTCCAAAATCTCCGCAAATCAG
>CAMCTH010000639.1 GCA_945877965.1 Planctomicrobium piriforme
GTCTCGTAGGATCGTGGCGAGCAGCAAGGCGTCGTCGGTCTTCGAGTTGAGTAGTTCAAAGACTCCGATGTCGGGTTTGCCTTTCTGCAGCATTTCGCCGACGGCGGCCATACTCAGATGTCTCAGCAAAGTCGCCTTTTTCGTTGCCGCGTCACTCTCGTCTTGCGGTAGTGAATCAATCCAGTCGCGAATCAATTTCGTGCCGCGATCGTCGACTAGCTTCGAACCAAATTGCGGCATCCGGCCTGAGCCGAGCTTCATCATTCGGTAGTAGAGAACGGATCGATAAGGATCGCCCGGCGCGACGATCTGGGCCCCGTGAATATCAAAAGTTCCTTGCGTCGGGCGCGTGTTAAGCAGGCTCTTTTCGAGGGCCGTCGTGATTTGCACGTCGAACGCTGCCGAGCCGCCGCCGCCGCGGCGATGGCAATGCGCACAGTTGATGTGCAGATAAGCCCGAGCTCGCTGGTCGAGCGGTTGCGCGTCGTCGTACGGATCGACCCAGGCCGTGAGTTTCTCTGGGAGCGGCTTCGCGAAGAGACCGATGTGGTTGAGCGTCGCGAGTTGATTCGCCTTCGCCGGCGGTTGGCCCGCGTCGGCGTAGTTGTGATCGCGGTTGAGTTGCGGCAGGCGGAAACCGTGGATCGAGCCGGCCCGTGTTGTGTGGCAGAGGATGCACTCGGTCCTGCCCGCGTGATGCCACGTTTGCTGACGTAAGCCCCCCTCGGCCGCCGCGTCTTTGATTTTGAACGGACGATCGAACCCGTCGGGACCTTGCAGCACGGCGTCGGTCTGTTCATCGTTCCAGACGTAGTTGTAAGCCCGCCAGGTGTCGACGTCGTAATGTAGTACCTGCGTTTCGAGTCGCCGCCGCGACGAGGCGTTGCCCGGCTCGAGTTCGAGCGACACGGTCTTCGCCAGGACGCCGCCGTCGGGGAACTTCCATTCGCCGGCGATGTAGCCGATTTGCACGTCGGTCTTGTCCCAGAGATCGAGTTGCGACGACCCCGGCAACGCGACGAATCGCTCGGCGAGCGTCCCATCTGCCCACGGCTCGGCGTTGACGTCGTACGGAATCACGCCCGGCGCGGGCGAATGATCCTTCGTCGAAGCGAACAAGCCGGTCTCGCTGAGCTTCTGCGGAAACGAAGTGTTCGCCGTCGTGCGCGGGTTCGGCGTGAGACGAAAAATACTGCCGGCCTGATCGACGATCAGCACTTCCCCCTGTTGGTCGAGACCGAACGACACGATCTGCAGCGGCGTGTCGACGAGCGTTTGTTGCTTGACGATCTTCGTGCCGTCGTGCCAGGCGGCCGACATGATGCCCGTGACGTAATCGCCGTAAACGTAAGCCCCTTTCAACTCCGGCAAACGCGAGGTCTGGGAGAAGTAGCCGCCGGTGATCGAGCGATACGTCACATGATCGTGGGCAATCGTCGGCGGCAAGATCGGCGTCGGCCCGCGAGGTCGTTCGCGATGGACAGGCTGGCTCGCCTCCATGAGGCTCCAGCCGTAGTTGCCGCCGCGCTCGATGCGATAAATCATCTCCCACATTTCCCAGCCGACGTCGCCGACCCACAGCGAACCGTCGCTCGGGTTGAAGCACATCTTCCACGGATTGCGCACGCCGTACGCCCACACTTCTCCGCGCGAACCGGCTGGTTCGGAGACGAACGGGTTGTCGGCCGGAATTCGGTACTTTTTTGCCGTCTCTTTCGAGTCCGCGTCTGGCTTCTCCGCGTCTGCCTTATCAACATCAATGCGCAAGATCGATGCCGTCAGGTCGGTGATGTTCTGTCCCGTGTTGCGACCGTCGGGGGGAAAGCTTTCGCCGCTGTCGCCGGTCGAGATGTAGAGATAACCGTCGGGACCGAACTGCAGGTGTCCGCCGTTGTGTCCGCCGGCGATCCAGGTGATCAGCACCTCTTCACTTTCGGGAATCAGCCGCGGCGGATCGGTCGCGGTCACTTTGAAGCGCGAGACGCGCGAACCGTCGGGCGTCTGCGGCTTCAGCACATAGCAAATGTAGACGGTCCGGTTCTCGACGAACTGCGGATGAAACGCGAGGCCGTAAAGTCGGTAGAAGAGCGGATCGCGCGGGGCGATGTCCCCCATCAGGTCGCACTCTTCGTGCGTCACGTCGGGCCGATTCTCGAAAGTGTAAATCTTGCCTTTGAGTTCGAGGATCGCCAGTCGATTGGTTCCCGGCACCGCCTGCATTTCGGCCGGGGCTTGAAACGTCAGATGTTCGAACGCTCGCTCGACCAAGTAAGGGAGCGGCGGTTCCGGCGAGCCGACGAGTTTCGAAGTCGTCCAAGGCGTCCGCTTGTCGATGCCGAACTCCGCGGCCGAGGCGACGCACTCGATCGCCGACACAGCGAGAATCAGCCACAACGGGAGGAGCGAACGGAACGCGGCGGCGAAGTGTGCGAACATGGCGGGATGGCAAGCGGCGAGGAACGGAATGCGCGACGTCATCATGATAACACGCCGGCCCAAGGTTTGCCCCCGGTTCGGCGTCTCGCAGATCTTGGTCGTGCCGAAGTCTGAGGTTGGCGGGGCGGGCGGTTTTGGATGACAAGATTGGTCAGACCGCTTATATTCTATTTACCTGCCCGACTTGCCCGATGGTGATTGTGTCCCGCCTGCCGATGGCTCGCCTTCGACCCTCCCGCCTGCCGAGGATTTTTCCATGGCTGAACCTCGTCGCTTTGAGACTTCGCGCGCCGCCGCCGATTGGACTCGTCGTCGTTGGATGCAAGCCGGTGCGTTCGGCGTGCTCGGGCTTTCGACGCCGCACTGGCTCTCGGGGTTGCATGCCGCTGCGAACGGCGCGGCCGCCGGTTCGCGTCGCGGCAAAGCGAAGAACGTGCTCGTCATTTTGGAACAAGGGGGCATGTCGCACATCGACACTTGGGACCCGAAGCCCGAGATGGTCGCGGAGCACAAGAGCCCGTTCCAACCGATCGACACGAACGTGCCGGGCATTCGCTTCACCGAGTTGCTGCCGCAGACGGCGAAGATCGCCGACAAGCTCGCGGTCGTCCGCGGATTCCATCACAAGAAGGCCGGCGCGAACGCGCATCCGAACGGAACGCAATATGTCTTGTCGGGCGCGCATCCGGCGGGGCCGATCGCGATGCCCGACATCGGCAGCATCGTCTCGAAGATCACGAACACCGATTGCCCCGCACTGCCGCCGTATATCATGGTGCCGGGCAATCACGAACAAGCCAAAGAGACTCGCACCGGTTTCTTGCCGCAAGGGTTCGGCGTCTTCAAGACCGGCGGGACCGATCTCTCGGCCAAGGAATGGAAGGTTCGCGAACTGCAACCCTGTCCGGAGAACGAGGCGGCCCGATTGCAAGATCGTCGCTCACTGCTCGGCTCGCTGAACCGTTCGTTCGTCGAAGGCGACGCTTCGTCGCGATCGTTGCAGGGGATGGATCACTTTTACGATCAAGCGTTCGAAACATTGCAGAGTCCGACGGTG
>CAMCTH010000640.1 GCA_945877965.1 Planctomicrobium piriforme
GGGGCGATGACGAAGAACCGCCGGAACCGGGCCAAGAGCTGAACGTCCTCATCGAAGACGTGGATGAAGCGACCCCGGGCAGCCCGTCGGAAGCCGGCCTGATCGTGCTGAGCAAGCGCAAGGCCGCCCGCATCGAGAGCTGGATCAAGTTCATCAAGTCGCACAAGGAAATGGACATCGTCACGGGTGCCGTGACACGCAAGATCAAGGGTGGTTTGCTCGTCGACGTCGACGGCGTGAACCTCTTCTTGCCGGCCAGCCAGGTCGACATCCGTCGTCCGGCCGACATCGGCGATTACATGGGCCGCACGGTGCAGTGCGTGATCCTGAAGATCGACGAAGGTCGCCGCAACGTCGTGGTCAGCCGCCGAGCGCTGATCGAAACCGAACGCGAAAAGCTGCAAGAGAAGCTCCTCACGGAGTTGGAAGTCGGCCAATCGCGCCGCGGCGTCGTCAAGAACATCGCCGAGTTCGGCGCGTTCGTCGACCTCGGTGGTTTGGACGGCCTGTTGCACATTACCGACATGTCGTGGGGCCGTATCGGTCACCCGAGCGAAATGGTCGCCATCGACCAAGAGCTCGAAGTGATGGTGCTGCACATCGACCGCGAAAAGAAGAAGATCGCCCTCGGTTTGAAGCAAAAGCAGCCGAGCCCGTGGGAACATGTGGCCGACAAGTATCCGGTCGGCAGCCGCCACAAGGGCGAAGTCGTGAACGTGATGAGCTACGGCGCGTTCGTGAAGTTGGAAGAGGGGATCGAAGGCCTCGTCCACATCAGCGAAATGTCGTGGACCAAGCGGATCAGCCATCCGAACGAGCTGGTGCACATCGGCGACGAAATCGAAGTCGTCGTCCTGGGCATCAACAAGGAGAAGCAAGAAATCTCCTTGGGCATGAAGCAGACGCAAGACAATCCGTGGGACAAGGTCGCCGACCGTTACAGCCCGGGGACGATGGTCACCGGCACGGTTCGCAACCTCACCAACTACGGTGCGTTCATCGAGATCGAAGAAGGGATCGACGGCCTGTTGCACGTCAGCGACATGTCGTGGACCCGCAAGATCAGCCACCCGAGCGAAATGGTCGAAAAGGGCCAAAAGCTCGAGTGCCGCGTGATCTCGGTCGATCAACAACGTCGCCGCATTGCACTCGGTCTGAAGCAACTGCAGGACGATCCTTGGGCAACGGACATCCCGGGCAAGTATCAACCCGGCCAGATCGTCAAGGGAACCGTCACCAAGCTCACCAACTTCGGCGTGTTCGTCGGGTTGGAGAACGGTTTGGAAGGCCTGCTGCACATTTCGGAGTTGGCCGACCATAAGGTCGAGAACCCGGAAGACGTGGTGAAGGTCGGCGACGAGATCGAAGTGAAGGTGTTGCGCGTCGACACCGACGAGCGGAAGATCGGCCTCTCGCGCAAGCGCGTCGATTGGGCCAACGACGATCTCGGCGACCAACCGAGCGATGGCGGTTCGACGACCACCACGGTGGCTTCATCGACGCCGAAGATGGACCAGGCGGACCTCAAGGGGGGCGTCGGCAGCTCGGGTCCGCTCATCAAGACGAAGGACAATTCGTAACCCCCTGAGGGAAACGCCCTCCGCGGCGTTCTCTCCGGTAAACACGCTACAACTGCGATCACAAATCGCTACAACCTGTACGTTACTCGCAACCCCGCCGGACCTGTCCGGCGGGGTTGTTGTATTTGGTACGAAGCGTATCCGGCGCACATTCGCCGTCATCCGGTCTCTCTTCGCTAGGTTGCAGAACTTGCCGGCACCTCGACGATAGCTAGCTGTGTCACAGGTCATCCAACCTGCGACGCGATTGTCAGGCGCGATTTTCAAGTCCGGCGATAGTCCGATCGCCCGCTGCCGTCTTAGCTCGACGGCCTCGTCCAGGGCCTGCGAACCGTGCGAGTTCCCGTTTTCCCCAACCGCCGCACCTGAGACGCACTGGCGACTCGACCGGATTGCAGCCCGGTCGCACTGCGCCTCGTGCGGCGCTCGAAGAGGATCTGCCTGTGACGACCAAGAACCGCCGCCGCCCTGCCTCGTCCGCCGTTCAATCGCCCCTGGAAACCTATCTCCGCGAGATCAATGAAACGGCCCTGTTGACGGCCGCGGACGAACGCGAGTTGGCGACGGCGATCGGCGAGGGAGACATGGCGGCCCGCGACCGCATGGTCCGCGCCAATTTGCGTCTGGTCGTCAACATCGCCCGCGGTTACACCGGCAAGGGACTGACGCTGCAGGACCTCATCGAAGAGGGAAACCTCGGCCTGCTGCGAGCCGTCGAAGGTTTCGATCCCGCAATGGGAACGCGGTTCAGCACCTACGCCAGCTACTGGATCAAGCAGTCGATCAAACGAGCGCTGATCAACTCGGCCAAGACGATCCGCATTCCGGCATACATGGTCGAACTGCTGAGCAAATGGCGCCGGGCGACGATTCGCCTGACCGAAGAACTCGGCCGCGGTCCAACGCCGGAAGAGATTGCACGCGTGCTCGGCCTGCCGCGTAAGAAGCTGTCGATCATCAAGAAGGCGATCCACATCTACAACCAGACGCCGCAAACCGATCAGGCCGAAAACGGTTGGTCGCTCGGCGAGATGGTGACCGACGATCGCCAAAAACCGCCGGAAGTCGAAATGGTCGAAGGGGACGACATGACGCACGTCCTCAAGATGCTCGAAACCATGGAGACCCGCGAGGCGACGATCCTGCGGATGCGGTTCGGCCTCGACGACAACCAGCCGAAAACGCTCAAAGAGATCGGCGAAATCTTGAACCTGACGCGCGAACGAGTGCGGCAGATCGAGACCGAGGCGCTGGCCAAACTCGCGGAGGGATTAGGCGGCTAAAGCCAAAAACGCGACGGTGAACCGGTCAGGCGGCGGCCCGTTTGCTCTCGCCCATCATGAAGCGCTTGTATTCTTCGATGACCCGGTGCGGCGAGCCGTCGGCGGCGACGCGTCCCTGATTCATCCAGATCACGCGCGAGCAGATCGCTTCGAGCGAGCCGAGGTCGTGGCTCACGATCACTAAAATCCGCGCCTTCTCGATCAGATCCAGCATCCGACGCTTGGCCTTTTCGTAGAAGCCGATGTCGCCGGCGCTGAGCACTTCGTCGACGAGCAGAATTTCGGGATCGATGGCGGTCGCCAGCGAGAAGAGCAACCGCAACAGCATACCGCTTGAGTAGTGACGGACCGGGCGATTCAGATGCTCGCCGAGTTCGGAGAATGCCGCGATGGCGGGCCGCTTAGCTAATACCTCGGCCGGAGATTCGCCCCGCAGATAACCGCGATAGGCGATGTTGTCCCAACCCGTCGCTTCCGGCTCGATGCCGACTTGCAGATCGAGTAACGAGTCGAGCTTCCCTTCGACCTCGAGAATTCCTTGCGTCGGCTGATAGACGCCGTTGAGCATTCGCAACATCGTGCTCTTGCCGGCGCCGTTGTGGCCGACGATGCCGAGTCGCTCCCCTT